>QNDZ01000068.1 GCA_003646055.1 bacterium | reverse complement strand
GTTCTCCTGCATATCCCTTGGTGTTCCTTTCATGTGCATCAGTACTATTCTGGCATTCTTTTCCTTAACAACATCCGCAATTTCAGGGTCAAACCTCATGGCAGAAATGTCATTAACAATTTCTGCCCCAAGATTCAGGGCTGCCTCTGCAACCTTTGCCCTGTATGTGTCTATGGATATATCAATCTCTTCTTCTTTCAATTTTTCAAGCACAGGCAAAACCCTGTTCAGTTCCTCTTCCTCAGATACAGGCTCTGAACCCGGTCTTGAAGACTGCCCTCCAACATCTATTATGGTGGCGCCCTCCATCTTCATCTCAACCGCCCTCCTGTATGCACAATCAGGGTCAAGGTATTTACCACCATCAGAAAAGGAATCAGGTGTTACATTCAGGATACCCATGATTTCAGGTGCCTTCTCCTGTTCAAGACACTCAATCAAATTCACTATCTGACCTGTAATTTTACCAAGTCCAAAAGGCTGGTTTTTCAGGGAACTGGCAATATATTCAAATTCCTTCTTTGTTCCAGACAGCACTACATCTGTCTTGTCCGCCCTGCATGTGATTACATCCCTGTGAATAACTGCATCTGTTCCCCTGGCAAGAGCCATTTGCTTTATAATGTTAACTGCTGCAGGTGGAAGTTTTTCTATCTGGAATACATAGAATCTCTGTTTGTCAGAGAGAAGGTTTACCACCACCTCATCAACATTCATGGACCTTACAAGTTTTTCTGCGTCCCTTTTACCTCTAATTGCTTTAATTCTTATCATTACTCCCTCATCAGATTAAGGGCTTCAAGCCTTGTTGCCTCTCTTTTGAATGCACCCCTGATTGCAGATGTTACAGTGTATTCACCTGTCCTCTTTTTGCCCTGCATCTCAAGGCATAACTGCCTTGCTTCAACAATCACAAACACACCAAGTGGATTAAGAACCCTCATAATAGTATCAGCAATCTCCTGGGTGAGCCTCTCCTGTATCTGTGGTCTCCTTGAAGCCGTATCAACAAATTCAAGGAGGTTTGAGAATCCAGTTATTCTGTTATCCCTTGGAATGTATGCAATGTGTATCTTTCCAAAGAATGGTAGAAGGTGGTGTTCACACATGGAGTAAAATGGAATGTCCTTCACAATGATGATTTCGTCGTAATTCACCTGTTTGTAGACCTTTATATTTTTCCCTGCATCCTCCCAGATGCCTTTGAATATCTCTGAATACAATTTTGCAACCCTTCTGGGAGTATCCTTCAACCCTTCCCTTTCAGGATCTTCACCTATGGCTATGAGAATATCTCTAACAGCCTTTTCTATCCTTTTTGTGTCAATTGTTTTCTTCTTCACCTTTATTCCTATTTTCTTCCTTTATAGCCTCCTCTGTTTCCAGAGAACCATTTGTTAGAAGGACTTCAACCTCATGTCCATCAAGAACCTCTTTTTTCAGGAGTTCATCAGCAAGTTTGTGTAGTAGTTCCTCTTTGCTATCAATGATTTTTCTTGCCTCTTCATAGGCCTCATTCACAAACCTTCTGACCTCTTCATCAATCAGTTTTGCTGTTTCTTCGGAGAAATCCTTCACTGCAACAAAGTCCCTTCCAAGGAATACTTCATCCCCTGGTTTTCCCAGTGTTATGGGACCAAGTTTTTCGCTCATACCCCATTCACAGACCATTTTCCTTGCAATCTGTGTTGCCCTGTCTATGTCATTGCCTGAGCCTGTGGAAATTGTTCCAAAGACCTTTTCCTCTGCAGCCCTTCCACCCATCAAGACCCTTAACTGTGCAAGTAGATACTCCTTTGAGTAGGTTCTTCTATCATCTATGGGTAGTTGCTGTGTGACCCCCAGTGCCCTTCCTCTTGGAATAATGGTTACCTTGTGAATGGGGTCTGTGTGGGGTGTGAAGTATGTAACTATTGTATGTCCAGCCTCGTGATAGGCAATCAGTCTCTTTTCCTCCTCTTTAAGTATCATGGATTTCCTTGCAACACCCATGAGGATTTTATCTTTTGCCTCTTCAAAGTCCTCCATTGTGAGTTTCTTCTTCCTCTTTCTTGCAGCAATGAGTGCTGCTTCATTAACAAGGCTCTCAAGGTCTGCACCTGTGAATCCAGGTGTGGTTCTTGCTATGACCTCAAGGTCAACATCCTTGCCCAGAGGAGTTTTTTTCGTATGAACCTTCAAAATCTGAAGTCTTCCCTTGACATCAGGGACATCAACAACAATCCTTCTGTCAAACCTGCCCGGTCTGAGAAGTGCATGGTCAAGGATGTCAGGTCTGTTTGTTGCAGCCAGTACAATAATCCCCTGATTTGTTTCAAACCCATCCATCTCAACAAGAAGGGCATTCAGGGTTTGTTCCCTTTCATCATGTCCTCCACCAATACCAGCCCCCCTGTGTCTCCCAACTGCATCTATCTCATCTATGAACACAATGCATGGAGTATTCCTCTTTGCTGTTTCAAAAAGGTCTCTCACCCTTGCTGCACCAACACCCACAAACATCTCAACAAAATCAGAGCCTGAAATGGAGAAGAAGGGGACACCAGCCTCGCCTGCAACAGCACGTGCAAGCAGGGTCTTACCTGTGCCAGGTGGCCCAACAAGGAGAACCCCTTTTGGTATTCTTGCTCCAAGTTTTGTGTATCTACCTGGATTTTTCAGAAATTCAACCACCTCTCTTAACTCTTCCTTTGCCTCTTCAACACCAGCAACATCCTTGAATGTTACCTTCTCCTGGGATGGGGTTATGAGTTTTGCCCTGCTTTTCCCAAAGGAGAATGCCCTGTTTGGTCCTGATTGCATCTGTCTCATGAAGAACATGAACAGGAAGAACAGGAATATCAGTGGTAAGACCTGTACCACAACATTCCAGAGTTTTACCCTCTCCTTTGCACGTACCTCAATACCTTTTTCAGCAAGTTTCTTTGGCAGTTCAGGGTCCTGGAAGGGGAGAAGGACATTGAATTTTTCCCCATCCTTTGTTATGCACCTGAGTTCAGTATCATTGAATTCAACAAAACTCACATTTCCCTCTTCAACCATCTTCATGAATCGGGTGTATGACACCTCCTGCACCTGCTGCCTTGTGAAGAGGTTTACAATGAGATACACGCCCCCGAGTATGAGAAGCCATACTATAAAGAACTGGAGTAATTGCATCTGGGGGCTTTTTCTGTTTTTATCGTCCATTAATCCTTAACCTCCTGTATTTAATCATTAAAACCCTCTCTGTTGTTTTCCTTATCCTTCCTCTCTCTGCCCTTACCACCATAGGAACAAAGAGGATACCCTTTTTATCATATACAACAGGCCATCCCTCCCTCAATACATCAGGGACCTGTGCATCTATAAAAAGGTCTTTAAGTTTTCTGCTCCTTCTCCTCCCAAAGGGGATTAGTTTTTCACCTCTCTTTCTTGTTCTAACCCCCAGAGGGAAGTGAACATCATCCATATCAAAATACTCTATTTTCTTTGAAAAATCAATATGTTTTTTTCTTTTTTTTATTCCTATGGTCAATTCAAAGTCTCCGAACCTGTAAACCCCGGGTTTCTCAATCAAAACAGGGTCTGGTTTTATCTTTTTTGATACAACCCCCCACTTTTCTGTTATTGATACCACATGGGATTTCATCTCCACCCTTCCCGGGAATGACTTTATCTGGTTTCTCCTGATTTCCAGTTCTCCCCCTGATATTTCAAGGAGTTTCCTGAGGAATATAAACCTCATTGCATCGGGAAGTTTGAGAAAGATAGAGGGATTGAATTCAAGGTGTGTTGGATATATCTTCAATCCCCTTATACTTATTAACTGGTTGAGTGCATCCTCAATATCCTGTAAGTTTTCAATACTTCTGACAATGCCTGAAAGCCCAATTGGAGAAATCTCCTCAATCTCTGGAATTAGAATATGTCTTATTCTATTTCTGAGAAAATCAAGTTTCATGTTTGTTGGGTCAGTATAGTAATCTATATCCCTCTGTTCAAGGAAACTGATAATATCTGAACGCTTCAATCCAAGAAGGGGTCTTACAAAGGGTTTATCCACTGGGTTCATTGATTTAAGCCCGAAACCGCTTCCCCTGAATAGCCTTATAAGGAAGTTCTCTATGTTGTCATCAAGCGTATGCCCTGTTGCTATGGTTGTGAATCCATTTTTATACTCCTCCATAAGAAGTTTTTTCCTGATTTTCCTTGCCCCCTCTTCAATACCCATACCTGTTTTCTCAACAAATGCCTTCACATCAAATGATTTCTTTATAAGTGGTATTTTGAATTTTTCTGAAAAATTCTCAACATGTTTCTCTTCAAGGACACTGTCCTCCCTGAGCATGTGATTAAGATAAAACAGGGTGATGTTATACCCCAGTTCACTGAGTGCAATGGCAAGGAATGTTGAATCAGGCCCTCCAGAGAAGGATAAAAGGATTCTGTCCCTCTTTGTGAACATCCTGTGGGTTTTGATAAATTTTTGAACCCTCTCAATCAGATTCAATCTTCCTCCATCTCCTTCAGTTTGTACAGGATTTCAAGTGCCTGTCTTGGGGTTACTGAATCTGGGTCAATCTTCTTCAATTCCTCCCTCAATTTATCCTCCCTCTTCTCCCTGAATAGTGGGAGGTGATAATACCTGGGTGGGTGATGCCTCACAACCCTGTCGTCATTTTCAAGGTCGTGGAGTATCTCACCTGCCCTGTGAATAACCTTCTCTGGAAGCCCTGCAAGTTTTGCAACCTCTATACCATAACTCCTGTCCGCCTTTCCCTTCTTCACCTTTCTCAGGAAGAGAATACCCTTTTCAGTTTCTTTCACATCAACTGTATAGTTCACTATTGTGTTATAGTACTGTTCAAGGTCTGTTAACTCATGATAGTGTGTTGCAAACAGGACCATTGGTGGAGGGTTCATTACTGCAAGGTATTCAACAACTGCCCAGGCAATGGCAAGCCCATCATAGGTGCTTGTCCCCCTCCCAATCTCGTCAAGGATAACAAGGCTTTGTGATGATACATTCTGGAGAATGATGGCAGTTTCATTCATCTCTGCAAGGAATGTTGATACACCCCTTGCAAGGTCATCAGAGGCACCTATTCTTGTGAATATTCTGTCCCTTACTCCAATCCTTGCCTCATCCGCAGGTACAAAGGAACCAATCTGTGCAAGAAGGGTGATAAGTGCAACCTGCCTCAGGTATGTGGATTTCCCTGACATGTTTGGGCCTGTGATGATGTGTATCCTTTCTTCCTGGTTTATATTCGTATCATTGGGAATGAATTCACCCGATGGCAGGATTGTTTCAACAACAGGATGCCTTCCTCCCTTAATCTCTATTGTATCACCCTGATAAACAAATGGTTTTGAGTATCCCTTTTCAAGGGCAAGGTATGAGAGTGATGAAAACAGGTCTATACTGGTTATCTCTTCAGCAACCCTCTGGAGGTGGGGGATATGTTCCTTGAGGTATTCACGAAGAACCGTAAATATGTCGTATTCTATCCCCTTAATCCTCTCCTCTGCACCAAGTATCTTTGATTCAAATTCCTTCAGTTCCTCTGTAATGAACCTTTCAGAGTTTGTGAGGGTCTGTTTCCTTATATAGTCATCTGGAACGTATTTAAGGTTTGGTTTTGTGACCTCAATATAATATCCAAAAACATTGTTGAACCCAACTTTAAGTGAGGATATACCTGTTCTTTCCCTCTCTTTTTTCTCGTACTCTATCAGATACCTCTTCCCGTCCCTACTTATGCTCCTCAATTCATCAAGTTCTTCATTCACTCCATCCTTTATGATGCCTCCATCTGTGTATGTGGCTGGTGGGTCTTCAACAATGGTGGTATCAATTTTCTCCACAAGTTCCATATCAGGTTTTTCCTCAATGAGGCCTTTTAATACATCACTGCCTGAGTCATCTATCATCCTGAAGATGTCAGAAACAGCCCTGAGTGTTGTTGATAGTGCCTTTAAGTCCCTTGGGGTTGCCCTCCCTGTTGCAATCCTGCCAGAAATCCTTTCAATGTCAGAGACTTCCTTTAGTTTCTCTCTCACATTCTCAACAAGGCGTGGGTCCCTGAAGAATGCCTCAACAATCTCTATCCTTTCCTTTATCTCATCTATTGATTTAAGTGGATACAGAATGTAGTTTTTGAGCCTTCTCCCACCCATTGATGTTATTGTTCTGTCAATGGTGTGGAGAAGGGAACCCTCATAATCTCCATTCACCCGTCTTATGAGTTCAAGGTTTCTGATTGTTGCAGTGTCAAGATACATGTATTTTTCAGGAAGGAAGCGTTTAATGGTTCTTATGTGGGATAGGTCTGTTTTCTGGGTATCCCTGAGATACCAGAGGAGTGCACCACTCACAGAAGCGAGGGAGGGTTTATCAAGCCCGAGAGGGTCAAGTGTCTGAACATTGAAGTGGGACTTTAATTCCTCTGATGCAAAGTCAGGGTCAAAAATCTCTGGTGGTAGGGGTGTCTGGACAACCTCTGTATCTATTTTTTCGCCATATGTAATAAGGATCTCTGACGGTTCCAGCCTTGAAATCATGGATTTCAGATTGTCCGTGAATCCAGCCTGAAATTCTCCAGTTGATACATCTGAAAATGCAACAGCCCAACTTTCGCCATCCTTTAAAACAGACATTATGAATATATTCCTTTTCCCTTCAAGCAGGGAAGGTCTCAAGACTGTTCCAGGTGTGATGACCTCAACAACATCCCTTTTAACAATGGCCTTTCCCTTCTGGGGTTCTTCAAGTTGCTCACAAACTGCCACCCTGTATCCAGCACGGACAAGTTTTGCTATGTAACCATCTGCTGCCTTAACAGGAACACCTGCAAGTGGTATTCTGTTGTTCTTTCCATGAGGTCTTGAGGTCAGGGTTATATTGAGAACCTTTGATGTTATTTTTGCATCCTCATAAAATGTTTCGTAGAAATCACCAACCCTGAACAACAGGATTGCATCCCTGAACTTTGACTTTATCTCCCTGTACTGTTTTAATAGAGGAGTGAGTGCGGGCATTTACCTTGGGAATCTGGTTATAAATCCTTCAAACCCTTTGTTTTTCAGTTCTTTGAGAACATCCTTTGCCTCATCCCTTGTGCTGAATCCACCCACATACACCTTTATAAGGGTGGGTGATTTTTTTATGAATGCATCATATCCCAACAGTTTGAGTCTCTGGTACATGTTTTCAGCCCATCTCATATCCTTGAATGCACCCATCTGGATTGTGTATTTCCCCCTTGGTGTGGTCTTTGTCTGTTCACGCTTTTTAATCTGTTCAGCAAGTTTCTTCTCTCCAAGTATTCTGTAACACTTCCATGCCCAGTAACCAGCCCTTTCGTAAAGGGGTGATTTTTCACCCTTGTTTATGATGTTTTTGAAGGTGGTTGCTGCCTGTCTGTAGTCCTTTTGTATGTAATAAAACATTGCAATCCTGAAAAGGGAACTATCTGCCTGGGGTGTATCAGGATACTTAACAGCAATATCCCTGTATATCTTTATTGCCTTCAGGGGTTCTGTTATCTGGATTGCCCTATGGTAGAGTGATTCAGCAGGTGTTTTAAAGGCAGTTTTAACAGGAACGCATGTTGAGAAAAGCAGCAGTATTATCATCTGAAATCCCTCCTTGTGCTTTCAGTCTGGACATACCATTCCACGGTCACGGTGGCTGAATCTCCATTGTAGGTAAGGTCAAGAAGTAAAAGTTTACCATAGTGGAGTGAGTCAGGTCTTACAAAGTAGTACCGTCCATAGTCAAGTTCAACTGAACCTGTTCTGTATATTCCACCTGTATCAGGGGGTGCAGTGTCAAGGTCTATGGTGGTCACGTATATTCCATAGGGAGCGGATATTTCAACACCATAAGAGAAGTTTGTTAACTCAACATACCCATAGTATGTTACACCCTCATAAAACCACAGTTTTTCACTCTCAAGATAGTCAAGCACAACCGTTCCTGTCCCTGTTATTGTTCCCTTTGATAGGGGAGGGGATAGTGTGTCACACCCTGACAAAACTATCAACAGTAAGACAGTTAGGGCACTTCCAGTCAAAAACCTCTGTTTCATATCCGCACTCCCTGCATTTATATTTCCGGGTTGATTTACAGGCTCTTATAAGCATTGGGGTGAGTTCCTTTATCCTTTCAATGTCTGTTTCAGCATATACAGTGAGTTTAAGGTGGAGTGTGTCTGGATGGTTATCAGGCAGGTTGAGAT
>QNDZ01000067.1 GCA_003646055.1 bacterium | reverse complement strand
TTGCCTGGTGACCATGTTGAGTTAGAGGTTGAGTTAATGTATCCCATAGCCATGGAGAAGGAATTGCGTTTTGCAATAAGAGAGGGTGGAAGGACTGTTGGTGCAGGCGTTGTAACCGAGATACTGGAGTAGAAATGAGAGAAATTGTAACCCTTGCCTGCACTGTTTGTAAAAACAGGAATTATACCACGACCAGGAATAAGAAGACAAAAAAAGAAAGGCTGGTTTTAAGGAAGTACTGCCCAACCTGTAGAAAACATACGGAGCATAAGGAGGTAAAATAGGCCTGTAGCTCAATTGGCAGAGCACCGGACTCCAAATCCGGCGGCTGGGGGTTCGAGTCCCTCCAGGCCTGTACATATAGAAGAGAGGTTTATATGTTTGCAAAATTGATAAAGTTTTTGAAAGAGGTGAAAATAGAGGTGAGTAAGGTGTCCTACCCTTCAAGGAAGGAGTTATGGACATCTACTGGTGTTGTTATTGTGTTTTCTGCTATTCTTTCTCTTTTCATATACGCATTTGACCTCCTTTTCTCCAGAGCCCTTATTGCAGTTTTGAGGTGAGATATGGGAAAGAACTGGTATGTTGTGCATGTGTTTACAGGGTATGAGTACAAGGTGAAAAAATTCCTCCTTGAGGAATTGAAAAAGAGACCAAACCTTCAGGAGAAGGTTGAGGATATAGTGGTGCCCGAGAGGAAGGTGGTTGTGAAGAAGAAGGACGGCAGGTCTGGTGAGAAGAAGAAGAAACTCTTTCCAGGATATATACTTGTGAGAATGGAAGAGGACGAGGAACTGATGAAACTTATCTCCAGTATTCCAAGGGTGATGGGTTTTCTTGGTTCAAGGGCACCAAGAAGGATATCTGATGCAGAGGCTGAAGAGATGCTTGAAGTTATGCAGAGTGTTGTGGTTGATACTGGAATACCATATGTTAAGGGTCAGGAAGTGAGGATTATAGACGGACCTTTCACTGATTTCACCGGAACTGTTGAGAAGGTGGACAGGGAGAAGGAGAGGCTGACCGTGATGGTCACAATCTTTGGAAGGTCCACGCCAGTTGAACTGAGTTTTTATCAGGTTCAGCCAGTATAAATATAAAGAGAGGTGGTTATGGCAAAACCAAAGAAAGAGGTAAAGGGAACTATAAAACTCCAGTTAACAGCAGGTCAGGCATCACCAGCACCACCTGTTGGGCCTGCACTTGGTCAGTACGGTGTTAACATAATGGAGTTCTGTAAGCAGTTTAATGAGAAAACCAAGAACATGGGTGATGACCTTATACCTGTTGAGATTACCGTTTACAAGGATAATTCCTTCACCTTCATCACCAAAACCCCGCCTGCATCCTTTCTTATTAAAAGGGCCGCAGGTATCCTGAAGGGTTCTGGTGTACCCAACAGGGAGAAGGTGGGAAAGATAACGAAGGAACAGTTGAGAGAGATTGCCGAGAAGAAACTCAAAGACATGAATACAGACAATATTGAGTCTGCCATGAGGATGATTGCTGGAACGGCAAGAAGCATGGGCATTGTGGTGGAAGAGTAAAGGAGTGGTTATGAAGAGGGGAAAGAGATATACGGCACTGCTTGAAAAGGTTGACCTCAAAAAGGCTTACCCTTTAAGGGAGGCTGTTGAGAAGGTTAAGGAACTTGCCAGTGCTAAATTTGATGAGACAGTTGAGATACACATGAGGCTTGGTGTTGACCCGAGGAAGTCAGACCAGATGGTGAGGGGTGGTGTTGACCTGCCACACGGGACGGGAAAGACTGTGAGGGTGCTTGCCTTTGCCTCTGGTGAGAAGGTTAAAGAGGCAGAGGAGGCAGGTGCAGATTATGTTGGTGGAGATGATATGATTGAAAAGATACAGAAGGGATGGTCTGATTTTGATGCAGTGGTTGCAACACCAGATATGATGCCCAAGATTGGTAAAATAGGAAAGATACTCGGTCCAAAGGGTTTGATGCCCTCTCCAAAGAATGGTACTGTTACCCAGGACATCGGAAGCGCTGTTAAGGCAATGAAGAAGGGTAAGGTTACATTCAGGGTTGACAAGACAGGTGTTATCCATGGTCCAATTGGCAAGGTTTCCTTTGAACCTGAAAAACTGTATGAAAATGCAGTGGAATTCATTAAAGAGGTCTGGAGATTGAAACCCCAGACTGCAAAGGGTGAGTACTTTAAGTCCATCTATATTGCGCCAACAATGGGTCCTGGAATAAAGATTGATATGACAGATGTAAAGAACAACGTCCTGAAGTGAGGTGGATATGCCATCACAGAAAAATATAGCAATCAGGGAAGAGATAGAAGAAAAAATAGAAAAGGCAAAGGTTATCTTTGTAACCGATTACAAGGGTTTGAAGGTCAACGAGATTACAGAATTGAGAAAGGCTTTGAGGAAGAACAATGTTGACCTGAAGGTTTACAAGAACAGGCTCTTCAAGATTGCTCTTCAGAACAAAAACATAGAAGGGCTGGATGAGTATCTCAGGGGTCCTTCAGCCTTTGTGATTGGATACGATGAGCCTGTGACACCTGCAAAGGTGCTTGCTGAGTTTGCAAAGAAGAACGAGAATCTAAAATTTAAGGGTGGTTGGTTTGAGGGTAATGTTATTGATGCAGATGGGATTAAAGCACTCTCAAGGATACCACCAAAGGAAGAGATGTATGCTTCTATGCTTGGTTCACTCCTGTCCCCGCTCACAGGTCTTGTGGGGATTTTGAACGGGTTAATAAGTGGTCTCGTGTATACAATCTCTGAAATCGCAAAACAAAAGGAGGCATAATGGCAGAAGCAAAAACCAACAAAAAGCAAAAGATCATTGAACTCATTGAGTCCCTTTCTGTGCTTGAACTGAAGGAACTTGTTGATGAACTTCAGGAAAAGTTTGGTGTCTCTGCAGCCGTTCCAGTTGCAGCAGCACCAGCAGCAGGCGGTGCAGCAGCACCAGCGGAAGAGGAAAAAACTGAATTTGATGTTATTCTAACCTCTTTTGGAAGCAGCAAACTCAACGTTATCAAAGAGGTGAGGAGTTTAACAGGGCTTGGTCTTAAAGAGGCAAAGGAACTTGTTGAGAGTGCACCCAAGCCAATCAAGACTGGTGTCTCAAAGGAAGAGGCACAGAAGATAAAAGAGGTAATTGAAAAGGCAGGAGGTTCAGTAGAAATCAAATAAGGGGGTGGCCCTCTTGAAAACAAAAAGGGTAAACTTTGGGAAGATAGGAAGGGGTGTGGACCTCCCCTACCTTGTGGAGGTCCAGCATGCCTCTTTCAATAAGTTTGTTCAGTGGGAATACAACGATAGACCTGAAGAGAGGCCTAATATAGGACTCCAGGCCATTTTTAACGAAGTCTTCCCTATAGAGGATGTGCATGGAAGATATGAACTGCAGTTTGAGTACTTCAAACTTGAACCGCCAAGGTACTCACCTGATGAGGCAAGACTGAAGGATTTGAGTTATGCTGCACCATTGAAGGTGAGGTTGAATCTCATTGAATACGATATTGAGATAAAAGAACTGAAAAAAGACAAGGATATAGAGGATATACTTAAAAAGATAAAAGAGGTTGCGAAGGCAAAGAAGGAAGGGAAGCCAGTAAATCTCTTCTACAAACTTGGTGACGACATAAAAGACCCTGAGAAGGGAATTGTCTTTTTCAAGAAGGGAGAGGACCTAACTGAAGAAGTGATACAAAAATTCAGGAACTTAGGACTTAAATCCCTTTCTGTTATGGTGAAGAGCGTTAAGAACACAATCCCTCAGGATGTTTATCTTGGTGAGCTCCCCCTCATGACAGAAGAGGGGAATTTCATAATTAACGGGGTGGATAGAATCCTTGTGAACCAGCTCCACAGGTCACCCGGGGTTTTCTTTGATGAGGTTGACCTTCAGGAGGGGAGAAGTTCTTACACTGCTGAGATTATCCCTTATCGCGGTCCTTGGATAACCTTCAGTATTGAACTGAATGAAACCTTGATGGTGAGCCTTGATGGGAAGAGGAAGTTCCCTGTAACAATCCTTCTCAAGGCACTCGGGTATGATTCAAGGGAGAAGATATTCAAACTTCTCTTTGATGTTAGAAAGGTAAATATCCCTGAGAAGAACCTGAATGTGTCTGAACTTGTGGGGAAATACACAGGGAGTGATGTTGTGAACCCTGAAACAGGGGAAGTGATTTTCCCTGCAGGAACAAGGCTTGACCACGAGAAACTGGAAGAACTGTATGTTAAAGGTGTCAGGGAAGTAGAGATAATCTTTTCAAAGAAGGATGATACACCTGTTTACATAGCAAACTGCTTTTCAAGGGATAAGACAGAGAGTTATGAGGATGCAATAAGGAAGATATACCACTATCTAAGGGGAACATTCCCCCCAAGCCTTGAGGCAGCAAGGGAGAACTTCCATCTTTCATACTTTGACCAGAAGAGGTTTGACCTGTCCCCTGTTGGCAGGAAGAAGATAAACAGCAAACTCGGGCTTGATATTCCTGAAGACCGTCTATCACTCACCCCCACTGACTTTATTGAGACTGTGAGATATCTTCTCAGGGTTGTAGAGGGTGAGGGAGAGATTGATGATATTGACCATCTGGGTAATAGAAGGGTGCGTGGTGTTGGTGAGATGCTGGAGAACCAGTTCAGGATAGCACTCACAAGGCTTTCAAATACAGTGAAGGAAAGAATGATGGTGAAGGATGAGGAGACAATAACCCCTCAGGAAGTTATAAACATGAGACAGGTCAGTTCTGTGATAAACTCATTCTTTGCCACAAACCAGCTCTCCCAGTACATGGACCAGACAAACCCACTCTCAGAACTCACACACAAGAGAAGGCTATCCGCACTTGGTATAGGAGGACTTACAAGGGAGACAGCGGGCTTTGAGGTAAGGGACGTGCATTACACCCATTATGGAAGGATATGCCCGATTGAGACACCTGAGGGTGAAAACATCGGTCTCATGACCTCGCTTGCAACCTATGCAAAGGTGAACAAGGATGGTTTTATTGAAACACCTTACAGAAAGGTTAAAAATGGCAAGGTAACCAATGAGATAGTTTATCTTGATGCAACCGAAGAGGATAAATACACAATAGCGCAGGCAAACATAAATATAGGGAAGAATGGTGAGATACTTGATGAGTATGTGCTTGCAAGGAGAAAAGGCGGATTCCCCATTGTGAAAAAGGATGAGGTTGACTTTGTTGACCTTACACCAATGCAGATGGTGAGTGTTTCAGCCTCTTTGATTCCTTTCCTTGAGCACGATGACGCAAACAGGGCGCTCATGGGCTCCAACATGCAGAGGCAGGCGGTGCCACTTCTCACACCAGAGGCTCCCATTGTTGGAACAGGTAATGAGGAGAAGGTGGCAAGGGATTCTGGTGCAGTTGTGGTGGCAAAGAGGTCTGGAACAGTTGTAAAGGTTTCTGCAACCGAGATATGGATTAAGCCTGATGAGAAACTCACTGTTGACCCATACGATGTTTATGAATTGAAGAAATTTAAGAGAACCTCCCAGAATACATGCATGAACCAGAGACCTCTTGTTAAGGTTGGAGATAAGGTTAAGAAGGGAGACATTATTGCTGATGGTCCTGCCACAGACAAGGGGGAACTTGCACTGGGACACAATGTCCTGATAGCCTTTCTCCCATACTTTGGCTGGAACTACGAAGATGCAATTGTTATCAGTGAAAGGCTTTTGAAAGAGGACATATTCACATCATTCCATATTGAGGAACTTGACTGTGAGGTAAGGGATACAAAATTAGGTCCTGAGGAGATAACAAACGAGATTCCCAATGTGAGTGAGAGTGCTGTGAGGAACCTTGATGAGAACGGAATAGTCAGGATAGGTGCAGAGGTGAATCCTGGAGATATTCTTGTTGGTAAGGTTTCACCAAAGGGAGAAACAGAACTCACACCAGAGGAGAAACTTTTAAGGGCAATCTTTGGTGAGAAGGCATCAGATGTGAAGGACTCCTCTTTAAGGGTTCCACCCGGTCTATCAGGAACTGTTGTGGATGTTGTTGTTCTTTCACGGGAACCCAAGAAGGACCAGATACAGAAACTTAAGAAGGAAAAGGAAGAGAAACTAAAAGAACTCAAGAATAAGAAAAAAGCACTTATCAAAGAGGTACTTCTTGGAAAGAAGATATCCGTTGATGTGAAGAATAAGAAGGATAAGGTAATCATAAAGAAGGGAACAACAATCACTGAAAAGCATCTTAAAGACATAGACAAGTGGGCGAATATTTCGGATATTGCAAAGGCGTATCCAAAACTGGGTTCACTCCTTCAGGAAATCAATGTTATGATTGCCTTCACTGAAAAACAGATGGAGAACAGGATTCACATCGCTGAAAAGGGTGATGAACTTCCTCCAGGTATAATAAAGAAGGTGAAGGTGTTCATTGGCCAGAGGAGGAAGATCTCCATTGGTGATAAACTCTCTGGCAGACACGGTAACAAGGGTGTTGTATCTGTTATTGTTCCTGAAGAAGATATGCCTTACCTTGAGGATGGAACCCCTGTTGATATTGTGCTCAATCCCCTTGGTGTTCCATCGAGGATGAATGTTGGTCAGGTTCTTGAGGCACATCTTGGCTGGGCAGCAAAGGAACTGGGTATAAAGGTTGCAACACCTGTTTTTGATGGTGCTACAATAGAAGAGGTGAGGGATTACCTTGAGAAGGCTGGGCTACCCACAGATGGGAAGGTGACCCTGTACGATGGAAGGACAGGAGAGCCCTTCAAGAGCAAGGTAACAGTTGGTTACATGTATATAATGAAACTCATACACATGGTTGATGATAAGGTGCATGCAAGGGCTACTGGCCCATACTCACTCATAACCCAGCAGCCACTTGGTGGTAAGGCCCAGTTTGGTGGACAGAGGTTTGGTGAGATGGAGGTCTGGGCACTTGAAGGTTATGGGGCTGCCCATACGCTTCAGGAGATGCTCACTGTGAAATCAGACGACATCCAGGGCAGGCATAGGATGTATGAGGCAATTGTCAAAGGGGATAATCCACCAGAACCTGGTCTGCCAGCATCCTTCAATGTTTTGCTCCGCGAGTTGAACGGACTGGGATTAAATGTTGAATTAATAAAAAAAGGTGGTAAAGAATGATGTTCCCAAAACAGAGAGAAGAACATAAAAACATCCTTGATTTTGAGGCAATAAGAATAAGCCTTGCCGCACCAGAGACCATACTCAAGTGGTCTTATGGTGAGGTTACAAAGCCTGAGACCATAAATTACAGGACACAGAAGCCTGAGAAGGGTGGTCTCTTCTGTGAGAGGATTTTTGGTCCTGTGAAGGATTATGAATGTAACTGCGGAAGGTACAAGGGACCAAAATACAAGGGTGTTGTCTGTGAAAGGTGTGGTGTTGAGGTAACACTCTCCCGTGTGAGAAGGGAGAGAATGGGGCACATAGAACTTGCTGTGCCTGTTGCCCATATATGGTTCTACAAGGTTGTCCCTTCAAGGATAGGGCTGTTGCTTGACCTGACAAAGCCACAGCTCCAGAGCATCCTTTACTACGAGAACTACATAGTTACAGACCCTGGGGACACACCCCTGAAGAGGGGTCAGTTGCTTTCTCCAGAGGACTATGAAGAACTTGTTAAGGAGTATCATGGTTCATTCACTGCAAAGATGGGTGCTGAGGGGATATACGACCTTCTTAAAGAGATAGACCTTGAAGAGACCTCAAAGAACCTGAAGGCACTCATAAACAAAGAGAAGTCTCTCCAGAGAAAGAAGTCATATCTGAAGAAACTCAAGGTGGTGGAGGCATTCAGGAAGTCTGGTAACAAACCAGAATGGATGATTCTGAAGGTTCTTCCTGTGATACCACCAGACCTGAGACCACTTGTTCCCCTTGAGGGGGGAAGATACGCAACGAGTGATGTGAATGACCTTTACAGAAGGGTGATAACAAGGAACAACAGGCTGAAATCCCTTATGGAGATAAGTGCACCTGAAATAATCCTCAGGAACGAGAAGAGGATGCTCCAGGAGGCCGTGGATGCACTCCTTGATAACTCAAGGATGTCAAGGCCTATAAAGGGAAGGGGAAACAGGCCATTAAAATCCCTGTCTGATTCACTTAAAGGGAAGGGCGGAAGGTTTAGACAGAACCTCCTTGGTAAGAGGGTTGACTACTCTGGAAGGTCTGTTATCACTGTGGACCCCAAGTTAAAACTCCACGAGTGTGGTCTTCCCAAGGTGATGGCACTGGAACTCTTCAAACCCTTTGTTATAAGAAAACTTGAGGAGAAGAAGGTTGCAGATGGAATTAAGAACGCAAGGCAGCGTGTGGAGAATAGAGACCCTGTGGTATGGGATATTCTT
>QNDZ01000066.1 GCA_003646055.1 bacterium | reverse complement strand
CCGACCATAAATGCACTGTGCATGTCATGGGTAACAATAATTGTTGTTTTCTTCAATCTCCTCTTCAGGTCCAGCATGAGTTTATTTATCCTGTCAGCCATAATCGGGTCAAGCCCGGTTGTGGGCTCATCATACAGTATGTATTCAGGGTCATGTGCAAGTGCCCTTGCAATCCCCACTCTCTTCTTCATACCCCCTGAGAGTTCTGCTGGTTTCAGATGCTCTGTGCCTTCAAGCCCAACAAGTGAGAGTTTCTCCTTTGCGATGTCAAGCATCTCCTTATAGGAAAGCCTGGTATGTTCTCTCAACCCAATAATCACATTTTCAGCCACTGTGAGTGAATCAAACAGGGCAGCACCCTGGAAGACCATACCGAACCTTTTCCTTATTTCAAAGAGGTTTGATTCTGAATGATTAATATCAATTCCATCAACAAGCACCTTTCCTTCATCTGGTTTGAGTATTCCCATTATGTGTTTGAGTAAAACACTCTTACCACAACCACTCTTTCCTATAATCACCAGGGTCTCCCCATCATAGACCTTCAGGTTAACCCCCCTCAAAACATGGTTGTCGTAAAAGGACTTATGAAGATTAACAATCTCTATCATAGGATATCCTCCACTGGAGCCTCCTTTTCTTCCCTGAACCTTACCAGGCTCTTCTGGAAAATGAAATCAAGTTTACCCCGTGGTCCATTCCTCTGCTTTGCTATTATCACCTTCACTGGTATGAGGTCCTTACCCTCAAGTTCCTCTGATGGTTTTTTGTTGTGAAGAAATATAACAACATCTGCATCCTGCTCAATCTGTCCAGATTCTCTCAGATCGGAGAGAACTGGCTCTGCCTCTTCCCCTTTTCTTGAACTCCTTGTCTTTGGTGCCCTTGATAGCTGGGAAAGTGCAATCACCGATATTTCAAGTTCCCTTGCGATGTTTTTCAGTGCCCTTGATATGGCAGCGACCTCCTGCTGTCTGTTCTCTGCCCTTGGTGGCCCCTGTATCAACTGAAGGTAGTCCACAAACATTGCCTGTATATCATGCTCCTTCTTCAACCTTCTTGTCTTTGCCCTCAACTCGTAGATGCTTATCCCGGGGGTTGAATCAATCCACAGTGGCATTGTCCTCAATCTTGCAATGGTCCTTGTCAGAAAATCCCATTCCTCCCCTCTAACATCAAAAAATCCCTTCCTTATCATTGTGTTGGGAATACCTGTGAGGAAGGAGAGCATCCTTTCTATCAGGGCCATGTAGTGCATCTCAAGGGAGAAAAAGGCAACAGGTATATTTCTCTCAAAGGCCATATAAGTTGCGATGTTCAGTGCCATAGCGGTCTTACCTGTGGAAGGTCTTCCAGCAATCACGATGAGTTCAGCAGGCTGGAAACCAGCAGTATAATTTGTATCAAGTTGATTGAAACCAGATGGAAGCCCGGTTATGGCAGACTTTCTCTCCGCCCTTATTCTCAGGGATTCAAAGACCTCGTCAAGGTAATCACCTATGTGTTTCACCTCTCCCTTTTTCCGCCTCTCCCTGATGGAGAAAATCTCCTGCTCTGCAAGGTCAAGTAGATTATCTGTTGTGTCCTCCTCCCTGTAGGCCATCTCAATAATCTTGTTTGAGGTCTTTATCATATCCCTTAAAACGGCCTTCTCGTGAATAATTTCAGCATGCCTTGCAATGTTTGCAGCAGAAACCACAGAACTTGTGAGTTCAGCAATGTATGAAGCGCCCCCTATTGCCTCAAGTTTCCCCATGTTCTTAATCTCCTCTGTGACCAGAACACTATCCACAGGCTTTCCCAGTTCAAATAACTTAAAAATGGCCCTGCATATAATCTTGTGGGATTCAAGATAAAAATCATCTGGCTTCAGTATCTCCACCACCCTTGCGATGGCATCCATGTCAACAATCATGGCACCAAGAACACCCTTCTCTATATCAACTGCATTGGGTAGTGTTCTAATCTCCATAGCAAATCTCCTTTAATGTCTGAAAGTCCTTCTTCACAATATCCTCCTTCTGCGGGTTTGAGAGGATATATGAGGGATGGAAGGTGGGAAGGATGGTTATCCCCTTGTATCTGAATGGCACACCTCTCACCTTTGTTATCCCCTTTCTCTCACCCGTAATGAAACCGAGAGCAACATTTCCAAGAAGTAGTATAACCTCTGGTTTAATAAAATCAATCTGAAATTCCAGGTAGGGTCTGCACGCCCTCTCCTCCTCTGGTGTTGGTTCCCTGTTGTGAGGTGGCCTGCACTTCACCACATTTGTGATGTAAACATTCTCCCTGTTGATGCCGACCTCCTTTAACCACAGTGTTAATTTCTGGCCAGATGGACCAACAAAGGGAAGTCCCTGCCTGTCTTCCTTTTCTCCTGGTGCCTCACCAATAATCATGAGCCTTGCATTGATGGGACCGCTTCCTGGAACTGGATTCAGCCTGAATTTATGAAGGGGACATTTTTTGCACTCCATAATCTGTTTCACGAACCTCTCGTAAATGGTTTTTCTATCCTCTCTCAGGATAACTTCCTCAATCCCTATGGATTTCAGATACTTCAGGATTTTAACTGCCTCACCTTTTCTGTAATCATCCATGCAAGTTCATCCTTTGTGGTCTCAAACCACTCCTCACCCTCTTTTGTTATTATGTATCCTCTTGTTTTTTCACCACCAATGGCTTCAATGGAATTGGCAATCATAATATCACAGTGTTTTGTCTTCATCTTTTCATACGCACTTTCAAGGAGAACACTGTCATCATCAAGGGTAAAACCAACAACAACCCCCTTTTTCCATTTTTTTGCAATGGTGGCAAGAAGGTCCCTGTTGGGTTTCAGATGGATATTGATACCAGAATTTTTTCTTTTAATCTTTTTATCTGAATATGTGGGAACAAAATCAGAGACTGCTGCTGCCATAACAAGGACATGTGCGTCCTTTATATTTTTCTGTAAAGCCTTCTCCATTGTCTCTGTATCAGGGGTTGATATGGACTGGATAACTGAAGGAACAGGAACATTCATCCTTCCGTGCAAGAGAAGTACATCCCCACCGCGATAGAAGAAGGCCTTTGCAATCTCCACTCCCATTCTTCCTGAAGACCTGTTCGTTATCACCCTCACAGGGTCCATGGGTTCCTCTGTTCCTCCAGTTGTTATGATTATCTTTATTCCTGAAAAGGCATTGTCCCCAAGCCCCTGCTGGATGAACATGAGAATCTCTTCAGGGTCAGGCATCCTGCCTGGTCCTTCCTCTCCACAAGCAAGTATTCCCTCACCAGGTGCGACTATCCTGTAACCTATACTTTTCAGGTATTCAAGGTTCTTCTGATTAACAGGATTCTCATACATGGCAGTGTTCATGGCAGGGAAAAGCATAATGGGAACCTTTGACGCTGCAACAATGGTAGTCAAAAGGTTATCAGCAATCCCTGATGCAATCTTACCTATTGTGTTGTATGAGGCAGGAACAATGGCTATGATGTCAGCCCACCTTGCAAGGTCTATATGGGGAATACCATCACCAAAGGCATCAGAGAAACACCTTCCACTTGTGAGAATCTTCAGGGTGTATTCGGATACGAATCTCTTCCCGTTCTCCGTGAGAACCACAGAGACAGAGGCACCCCTCTTCTGCAGAAGCCTTACCAGTTCGGGTATTTTATACGCTGCAATTCCGCCGGTTACACCGAGAAGAACCTTCTTACCTTCAAGACTCAGTTTCATCAGGGTTTACTATCCTGTACTTTACCTTGCCCTCTTTAAACCTCTTCATTGCAAGTACTGTCACCTTCTCATCTGTTTCTGCAAGTTCCTCTGTCTCATCCTTCCTTGAGAGGTTTATTCTCTCTGCGTCCTTTGCCATGGCATAAATAGCCCTGTACTTGTTATGATCCTTCTTCCATACGTCCTCTATGGATATTATCATACCTCCTCCTTTTTGCTTAAAATTTAACAGGAAATCTCTTAATTTCAAGGACGAAAATCCATTCATCTTATACACACTAACCAGCAACTGTTTATTACCTTGAGAGTTTTATCCATCCTGTCTGAGGACTGAAGGCCATTAGAGAAACTTTAACAAAAAGTTCAAACCGGGACGGGAAAGCAGGTATTCTCCAGTATAAATTAAGGTTTTACTTCAAAAGTTTATAGAAATTCTTTTTCTCAATCAGTGCAGCGTCCTCCGGGTTTTCAAGGAAGGGCATCAAGTCTCTCTTTATTCTTTTCATATCCATCTTCTCAATATGCTTCCAGAGAAGCGCCTTCCAATTTTCTGAAGTGAATTCAGGTAAAGATGAACCTGTCTGTTTTTTTGCATCATTTAACAATTCAATGTCTGGTTTCACCCCCTTTGAAAGCAACCAGATAAGGTCAAAGTAATCCCTTCCCTTGACAAAGCCCCTGAAGAGTATTGCATGTAACTTTTTTGCCATCAGTGAAGGAAGACTGTAATGAACAACTGTAAAAATATAGTTTCTATTAAAGATTGTCTCCTCCAGTTCTCCTCCAGATGGTGGACTTGAGTCTATTTCTACCAATACAGACAATTTTTCGCCCTTCTGGGAAGTTATACCGCAAAAATTTAGAAGTTCAGGGAATTTGTAAAAACATCTCTTTATGTTTCCGCTTCCCTTTACCTTCATTTCCACTTCGTATCCCTGGAGTTCAAGCTCTTTCTGTATTTCTTCAAAAAATCTGGGATAATCAAGTCTTTCTTTCACGGAAAAATCCAGGTCTTCTGAAAATCTCCTTAAACCGTACATAAACCTGAGGCATGTTCCACCCTCAAAAATCAATTTACCCATATATCCTTTTCTGGATAGATAATACAATATTGTCTCCTGGATAAACTCCTTCAGAATATTAACCCGGAAAATTCTATCCTTGTCCCTGTAAGGTTCAAGAACCTGTAAAAGAAGGGATTTCATTCTTCAGCCTCCTGACTATTTTTTGAACCCGCATCGGATAAAAAAGGGAAAGAGATTCCAGTTCAGCAAGGTTAACAATTTCAAGATTCTGCAATCTTAAACCCTCTATCTCTCTTTCCTCAATTTTCCTGAGATAAAAATAATCAAGAAGAGATTTTTCTGGAGAAGCAATCTTCACAGTGAACCCATCTATATTGACCATTCTAAAACCCATAAACAGGGAGGGTTTTACGTGATGGTAGTGGAAAACACCAACTTTATTATAGATCGTTTCTGTTTTTCTGGTGGTTACAGCAACAACACCACGGAACACCCCCTCAGGTATAAGTCCATAAAAGGCCATTGCTGATTCAAGGCTCACATAGGACGGGAATATCAATTCATTGGAGATGTAAAACAAAGGAATCTCATGCTTCAGAAAGCGTTGAGAAACCAGATACACACCCCTTTTCAGGGGAACGAGATAACCCTTCTCCTTCCACTGATTCAACTGAACCCTGAAAACATCAGGCCTTGCTACAAGCCCCACAACCTCACTGCTGTGGATAACTCCAAGCCGTCCATATCTTTCAACAAAGTCCATAAACTTCATTTATTTCCTCCAGTTATATTTTTTTATAATATACAGAAATAAATTAAATGTGCAAGGGGTTTTCATCATCTGATGTAAGGGGTCTATTCCATATTTTTTATTGACAGGGGATTTTTTATCTTTTAAAATCCTTAAAATTAAACCTGGAGGTTTCTATGAAAAAGTTATTTCTTTTATCCCTCACTCTATTACTCCTTCCGATTTTACTCCAGGGTGCTAAGGCTGGAGTTGTAGAGTTTGTTGAAAGAAATCCTGTTGGCACACCCAATGCTGGAAAGGTGGTTGCAGAACTACTGATAGACAAGCTTCAGAAACTTGGAAAATACACCCTTGTTGAAAGGGTTCTGCTATTCAAGGTTCTTGAAGAACAGGCACTGGGCATGTCTGGTGTTCTATCCACTGAAGAGGCTGTTAAAGTGGGAAAGATATACGGACTGGACTATGTTATCACGGGTTCTATCATGAAACTGGGGAAGGAAATCACCATTACAGCGCGTGTGACAAATGCATCAACAGGTGAGATAGTGAAAACAGGGGAGGCAAAGGTGAATGCTATTGAAAAACTTCCCAGTGCAGCAGAACTCCTTGCATACAGATTGTCTGGTTATACAGAAAGGGAATACAGGGCATTGAAGGAGGCAGGTGAGAAGACACAAAAGAGGGGTGGTATTGGATTCTTTGGGGGATATGTTATGGAGGAAAACCAGGGTGGTATGGGAATGGGTCTCCTGATTGTTTATTATACGGGAAGGCTAAGTATTGACTTTTCAGGGCAGACACCTCCTTCAATAGGTCAGCATATTATAATGAGTATAGCATTCAACATTAATCCCACCTTCTCCATTGGTCTCTCCGGTGCATACGGTTGGGCCTCTGTTGACCCTGTGGGTGATGCCCAGTTTGCATCGGTCATGCCTTCACTTTACTACAGACCAACATCAAAACTGAGGATGAAACTATCACTGGGTTCCATTGTTTACGGCACTGCAGATGAGAATGGAACATCTATTGAGATGGCTCCCTTCAGCAATCTGAATGCAGATTTATGGGCGGTGTATCTTTTATCCAATTCAATGGGTCTGCTTCTCAAGATTACTGCGCTTGGTGGGCATACAGTAGAACATGGCGGTGGATACGAATGGTCAACCCAGTTCTCCTACGGAGCAGGAATAATCTTTTACCCTGACTTCCTGAAGTAAAAAAACATACAACAGAAGGTTTTTCTGTGGTTTAAACAGCAGTCCCCGAAGCCATATTCTTGTCTTGGTCAGGAATACCTCACTTACAGAGAAAAATCAGGGGTGAGCAGTCATCAAAGAAGGGGTAGACTAAAAGTCTATCAGGGTGTCATAGAGTCATCCTCCGTCGCTCTGAGATGGTAAATAATAGGAGCGAGCCAGTTGTATTTGTATGTTGAATCAGCACACCTTATAAAGTCAAATCCAAATCCATTCCACCTGTATAGATTCACCCTTCTCTCTCCTTTTTTATTTCTCTGGAGAAGGATAAGTTTTGTATCCTTATTATCCCTTAAAAGTTCAAAGTCCATAAAAGGGTCGCCTATCTTTGAACCCAACCATGCAGGATAGATTACTGCATTATACCTTTTGTAAACAAAGAGTCTGTTATCATAGTTTTTAAAGTATCTTGTCTTTTTCCATGTGGCAACAACAACCTCTTCCTCTCCATCACCGTCCAGGTCTCCACACCTTATTTTCCATGGATTCAGATTCTCATGTACATCAAGTAGTGGCCTTAACAGTTCTTCTCTATTTACATCCACAGGGAATACGGCTATTCTTCTTTTACCTGTTTTTTTATTTCTCACCGCTGCATAGAAGTAGATTATGCCATTATCTCTGGCACAGGAAACATCTTCTATAATATACAGTGAATCCTGCAGATGCTTGCATTTCCCATTTATCTCAAATCTATCTGAAAACACAGAAATTGTATCTTTATTTATCACAAAGGTTTTTACAGGTATTCCTTCCTGAATATGGTTCTTTTTTACAATGAGAATATTTTCCTTCTTTTTAAAAATCACATCTGTTCCAAATGGACTGGACATGTCCTTTACCAGTCTAAAAATACTTTCTGACTGCTCAGGGTCAGGAATAACTGGATGGTTATTTTCAATATACACAGGTATAATTCTAATAGAATCTATACTTCCCTTTCTGAATGTACAGGCAAATATCATGCTCTCTTTCTGGTTCTCCCTGTGAGAATCAAACAAAAAATTACCAAGACTATAAACGATTAAGCCATTTTTATACCATTCCAGAGGCTGGATAACATGTGGATGATGACCAATCACAAGGTTTGCACCTGCATTTATAACCATGTGGGCTGCCTCTATCTGACCACGGTTTGGTATATGTTCGTTCTCAAATCCCCAGTGGGATGAAACCACCACCACATCAACAAGATTCCTTACTTTTCTTATCTCAGAACACAATCTGTCCACATTCATGTATGCAGGCCCTGGCTTTTCCTCAAGGAATACTATCCCATCAAGAATGAATTGAACCATGCCAAAGAATGCAATCCTGACACCGTTTTTCTCGATAAATACAGGTTCAAAAGCCCTTTCCTGATTTATGCCACCACCAACAGGCTCAATTCCTGCTTCCTTTAGATTTTTCATTGTTTCCAGAAAACCTTCTCTCCCCCAATCAATTGTATGATTGTTGGCAACTGAAAGGATGTCAAAACCTGCATCCTTTAATATTTTTACCCATTCAGGCTCCCCACGAAAACAATACCTTTTATTAAGTGCATGACCCCCTCCTTTTGAAACCAGCGGGGACTCAAGATTGCCAAATGTAATATCAAATTCGTTCAAAATCTTCTTCACATCTGTAAAGGGAT
>QNDZ01000065.1 GCA_003646055.1 bacterium | reverse complement strand
GTGTTATACCTTCCCAGTTTTTTCAGGCTATAAAAGAGGGTATAGAGGAGGCAAGGGAGAGTGGTCTGCTTGCAGGTTTCCCGGTGGTTAAGACAAAGGTTACTGTTATTGATGGTTCTTACCATGAGGTGGATTCATCAGAACCTGCGTACAAGATTGCCGCTTCAATGGCATTCAAGGATGCCTACAGGAAGGCAGACCCTGTTCTGCTTGAGCCAATTATGAGGATGGAGATACTCCTTCCAAAAGAGTTTATTGGTGATGTTGTTGAAGACCTGAATTCAAAGAGGGCAAAAATAATTGGTTTTGAACACAGGCCAGATTTTGAGATAATCAATGTATTTGTTCCCCTTGCCGAACTTTTTGGATATGCAACCACCCTGAGGTCTATTACAAAGGGCAGGGGATTTTACACCATGCAGCTGGATCACTATGAGGAAATCCCCGAAAAAATTTACGAAAAGACCCTGAAAAAGGTCAGGGGATATTGATTAAATCATCTGCATCCTTCAATTGCCTCTTCCATCAGGTTGATTGAATTTTCAGATATGCTACCAGGCCATTGAAAAACGATTTTTCCGTTTTTGTCAATCACGAAGTGTCTCGGTATGGATACCACGCCGTACTTTTTGAAGGCATCCTGTGATTCAACCTGAAGATACCTGAAACCTTTATCCTTGACAAGCCTTTTAACCCCTTCATTTATACTTCCTGTAATGGCAACAAAGAGCACGTCAGGGTACTTAACAACAAGTTTGCTAATCGTTGGTATCTCCGCCACACATGGGGAGCATCCAAGTCCCCAGAAGTTTAAAACTATCACCTTTTTCCCAAGATAATCAGAGAGTTTAAAAGGCTTACCATCTATTGTTTTTCCAGTGAAGTTAGGTGCGGGTTTTACCTGGTTAAGGTTTACCTTCTCAGAGATGTAATGGTCAAATCCCTTATCACTCCCGTGAACAAGGATATAGTATTGTTTCAGGTTCTCCTTTGCCCAGGATGCTCCACCCCTTACTGCATCAACAAGGTGTTTCTCAGCCATCAGGGGATACCCATTTTTCACCAGATAGTTTGCAAACATAACCCTGGATGAATTCATGTTGGCATCCTCATGGAGTCCAAGGAGTAGAGAATATGAGTAGAATACACCTGTTTTATCGTGAAGTTTTTCACAGCACCATGCCCTTAACCCAAGAAGGCTGGATAGTGGATAGAGCCCACCACGATAATATAAGTATGGATGTTCCATGATTTGTTCAATCATTCTGTCAATCTCCTTCAATGCCCCTTTATAGTTTTTCTTTCTTTTTATCAGATAAAAGGCATGTATGTATGTGTATATAGGGTCATACTTTCTCTTTCTCCAAACCCTGAAGAGTTTCTTGAAAGGTTTATCAGGAATCGCTGGATTGTTTATTAAAAACCGAATTTCAGAAGTGAATTGTGGGGAGTCAAATTTTTCAGGGTTACTCAAAAAACCCTCCTTGAAAATGGATTTCAGTTTATCATAGTACTCTGGCTTTTGTTGATTGGTCTTGAAGATATGGGAATAAAGACGCATGAGTGTCAGGTTGAAGATGGAACCATACTTCTTCTGGAAGGTTTCAAATGTGCTCAATGCACTGTCAATCTCTCCCATCTGGAGTAAAGAAAATATCTTAACAAAACGAACTGTGTCATTAATCTCTCCCACTGAATCAATCACGCTCAGTTCTTTCCTGGCAATTGATTTTAGCGTATCAGGATTGTAATCTATAAGAGCAAACCTGTTATAAAGGTGGTTTAATGCATCAATGTCAAATGGGTTTTCATTAATTCTTCTGAAGAGTGTTGTATCGTCCGGTATAGAGAATGATATATCACGAATCTTTCCATTATCAACAGTATAGGTTGCAAAACTGTAATAGTATCTCTTCTCAAAGGTGGAAAGGGATATTCTCAATGTTTCACCATCTGGATACTTCCTTGCAGGGAAAACCACCTTCAAATAATAAGGGCCACGGTATGCAGGGTATGCCACTCTTGTATATCTCAATTCCATTACCCCGTACACAGAGTCAACCTTTGATGGCATGTAGGAGAAGCCAGGGTAATAGTAAACAACAATTGAATCCCCATTCACTGGAGGGTCTGGCTGGATATAGAGGTATCCCCTTTCCTTCAACAGGGTTGATACAGAGTCCTTACCACCTTTAATCACAAGATAGAACGAGTCCTCTCCGGGTACATCAAATATTATGTGTCCCAATATCCACGATGTGTCAACAATCTGGCAATTGAAACATATGTATCCCTCTGCCTCTCCATTGGATGTTGCTTCAGCATCCTCTTCGTATCTTTTGCCGTTTTTGCCCACCACGTAAATCTTTGCAATCTCAGGGAAGCCATTTGCCTCAACCAAAGAATCCTTTTTTCCTGCAATGTGGACAATGAGATACTGTCCATTCTGTGGTTTAACATTATTGAGGCTTTCTTCAACGGTTGTTCCAAGCACGGCAAATCTTGCCCCATTCACCACAAATTCCTTTACAGGTAGAATTGCCAGCATCAACAAGAACATATTTGCCTCCTTTTTTATTCTTAATAAAGTTATTTTATCAGAATCCTTATCAGTGTCAATCTGTTTGTTCCAGAGTGTATCCCTTGTAAAGATTGATATAGGGGGTGGTATGAAATTAAAGGAATAAACAGAATGCCAAATTTTCAACCTCCGTTTCCGAAGAGGGAAACAAGTGATTTACCCACCACTCTTAACAGAATCATCCTGAGTTGCACCACTTTGTGCTTAATCTTTTCCATCGGGGATTAAATTATATCTTGACAAAATCGTATTTTTATTTATGACTAAAAAAAGGAGTCTCTTATGATAAAGTGGTTAAAATCTAAAATAGTAAGGCTTATGTATCTATCTATTTATTTTTATTTATCATTGCCAGTTTTTTCATTTGGTCCAATGACACATGTATATGTTTCAAGAAATATGAAGGATATCTGGCAGGATTATGACCCTCAATTTTACAACATCCTTTTAGCATCTGAGACAAATTCAGACGAGACCACATACGAACAGATGGTTCAGAAATTCTATTATATTGGGACAACACTACCAGATATGTTTGATTATCAGGATGCAATTTCAACACTTCTTTATCATTTGCGTCTATCATTTCTCCTTCTTGGTCCTACTGCATGGGCGCAACTGGAATTGCAGAGACCAAATATATATGTTCAAGGGCACACGGTTGAGAATACACAAACCCGTATAATTTTTATAGACCCACCACCAAATCAGAATATAGTGAAATTAAGGGAGATGGTTGAATATGCAAAAAATCACAACTGGACACCTTATGAAAAGGCATTGATATATGGTTGTTATGTCCATTGTCTTGAGGATATAATAGCACATATGATATTACAGCCTGGAACATATGGGTATGGGAGGAACATCGACTCACCAATTCTTATTGACAGGGATATTCTTGGTGCAGGAGAAATGCTTGAAGAGATGTTTACAGAGACACATATTCCTGACTGGAATTTCACACAGTCAATATTATTTTCAGGTTTTGAACATGAACCAGGGATATTTGGAGGGGATTATGTTACACGTAGGACAATGTTTGGATTTTACAAGGAGTATAGGGTTGACCCTTTCCCCTGGAACACATATTATATGGGTTTTCAGGATTCAAACTTTGTTCCTGTTCAGAAGTTTGTTGAGGCGGCACAGGCAGTAGGATATAACATACAGAATCTAACAAGGGAGAGGCTTGAGGCATATATACATGGATGGGGAATAATTCTTTTTGGGGTATATGGGTTTTGTCGTGATGGTTCAAATATAGGTGGTATTGCATCACATCCGAATTGGACTCTTTTACAATCATTAAATTATGTTTCAAGTCTTATAGACCAATCTGTTTTTTTTCTTGATGGTAGGGCAGAATTAGTTGATAATCTATTATCGGATCTTCTTGCAACATATGTTCTATTAAGACCATTTATAATGACTGCAACTATTCCAGGTCCTCTCCCTGTAAATATAGGAATCCCTTTCGTCTTTCTGCTTGATCAAAAATTATTACAATGTTCAGCATCCCTCAATTTCCCGAATGTGAGTTATATTGAAAATCCACAACTGTTTTCAGGTATAAAAAGTTGTCTCACACCTTATCATCCTGAAATAATAGATAAGGTTGAATCCGCATTATATTATTATGATTCATATTCAACAACAAAAAAACCAAATTATAGAAGCACATATTCAGACCAGATAAATGAGATATTGCATTTTAAAAATTTTATAAAAAGTATGATAAATGGTGGGGATTTTATATGGTATAATCTTGATGAGGATAGAAATCCATTTAATGTTTTTCATACATCAAGGAAATCTGGTATTCTTGGTGGGATGTGGGATGTTGATTATTCAAGGGAATATTATTATCAGCCTGGTATATTCAAGATGCATTTTGAGGATAATGGGAATGTTGTTTATACAGGAAAGAACGCTGAACTTGATGTCCCTTCCTATGTGAACCTGAGATACGATATAATACCATTTGGCAAGACAGATATTTTAATTAAAGGGAATAGGGTAGATACAAGTGGAGTAAAGATAGACGAAATAAAAATTTGGAATAATAATTATGTTCATCTCAATCTCACATATCCTATAAATCTTTATGAACCGATAAATAATGGGATAGAGGAGATATACTTTGAGGTATGGACATACGATAAACAAACAGGTAAAGTTCGTCAGAAGATGCTATCATCTGATTACAGGGAGGGGTATTATTCAACATCTGGCATATACAACAATCCGTTATACAGGGATTCTTTATTCAAGAATGGTAATCCATATAGATTATCAGGTGAAAATCCAATAAGTAATCCAAAGAGATACTGGCCTTATGTGCTTCCGATAAATCCCGTTTTAACAAAGATTGCAAGACCTGAAAATCTGAATGCAGAGGTAATAGGGACAGACCCTATCTCTGTTAGATTAACATGGATTGATAAATCAAATTATGAGGATCACTATATCCTTGTAAGGGGTGAGTTAGGAAGTGATTACAACTGGTCAGTTGAACTTCCTCAGAATACAACATCATACATAGATACTACTATACCAGATTCTTCAAAATCTTATTGGTATAAAATATGTTGTAGGGGCCAGGGTATCTATTCAGAATGGTCAAATCCAGAGACATTGAGGATTGATAAAGATCCACCTGTCTTATCATTCGTAACACCATACAATAATTGTGTTATAAAAAAGGGAAATGTGAGAGTAACCTGGGATATACAAGAGGAATTTGCTATGCATAGTTGCACATTGTATTATCCTTTAAACAAGAAGATAGGTGTTCCTGGATGGACAAATTATGTTAATGTTCCTTTTGAGTGTGAAGGTATAGGTGGTGAATATAAAATAAGATTAAAAGGGATAGACAATGCAGGGAATGTAGGATATGCTGAAATAAGAGTTGCGGTATTTGACCCTGAAAACACGAATATGTCAATTTCTTATACAATATCACCAAACAATTATGTAACTATCACTACATCTAATGGCATTTTTAACAGGGTCTATTCAAGACATTCCAATCTCCTTGTACTACCTTCAGAACAATCTAAAGAAAAATGGATAATAATTTATGATAATTGTGCACACCCGAGAAATACTTATACAGACCCTCACCAGCTTGGTGGATCTTTTGGTGAAAGCGCTGAATATTTTGTCTGTTCTTATAGTTGTTCAGATACGGGGCATTTTTCTATGGTCTCAAATATTATATCAACATATAGTATCCCACAATGTCCGTTACTTTATATACTTACAGATACGGGATATGTGTTTGAGAACTCCCTTTTACCAAGATGTGAATATATACAGGAAGATTATACAGATTATTATAAATTTTTGAATAAACCTAAGGAAGACACGATAGAGCTGCAGATAATAGAAAACAGAGATATAGTATTTATAGACTGCATAAAAATAATCACAGTTGACCATCCAGCAGGTTTGGATGTTGGAATATTACCAGATGGCGAGATAATATCCTACAAGAAAACAAATGCAAATTACAGGGCAATAGATAATAACGGGAGGGATTGGACAGATTTAGTGAAGAGAGAAGGTAAGGGTGAATGGAGGGGAAGAAGGACAGATTGGCTTCTTATAGACTATGAGCCATGGAATTTCTCAAATTACATTATTGCAACATTAAGACCAGAAAAGACACCAATAGAGATAGCGATGAATTATGTTTACACAAGGGCAAAGGAAGCGGATTATGTTATATCAGTTCCAGAGACATTATTTAAGATAATACCACAGGAAACACTGGGTATAGTTGATTACATAGGTTTCATAAGGAGGCTTCCTGATTCAAATTTAATGATAAAAGAATGTGAAGGGATAGAGATACCTGATGAGATAAAAGAGGAAGATGGTGATTATTATGTGATAAGGAAGAACGAGAAGATTTATCTAAGTTTTAAAGAACCTGAAAAGGATAATCAGGGATTTGAAAGGGAATATGTGATAAAGATAAAAGGGAGATATGAAAAAGGCGTATTAAAAGCAAGTTTAAACAGAAAGGAAACGAAGAGAATAATAAAAGATGAATGGTCTGTCTTACCATTATCAAGTTTCATATTTATAAGATACGAGAGCGACAAAGAGAAAAAGATAAATGTGTATATTTACGATATTACAGGAAGGAGGATAAAAGAAAGTATTTTCAATGTGAATGAGGGTTCAAATGATATAAGGATAGAATGGGCAAAGAAAGGAATATATTTTATAAGGATAGGTGAGAGGATGGAGAAATGCGTTATTATAAGATAATAATTATTTTTATTCTATATTTATGTTCCTGTCCAGGGAAAGAGATAGAGATATATGACCCATTGAAAGACCCGAGGAATATCACAAGGAATAAGGGGGTATCAACATCTCCAGAAATAAGTGTTGATAGGAATGGGAATGTATATATTGCATGGATAGATACGGAAAGGGGGTCTGCCACCTTATATGAGTATGAATTGTTTTATAAAGAAAGGATAAATGGGGAATGGAAGGAGACCGAGATATTGTCTTCAGAGCATTCACTTTTGCTATACAAGAAGGCACTACTTGTTGATGATAATGGTGATGTTCATATTGTTTATTCAGAGCCAGTATCAGATGTTGAGGTGAGGTCATTTTACAGGATGAAGAGGAATGGAAATTGGAGCGAGAAATACGATGTTGCAGGAGGAGAGATACAGGTTGGGGGTCAAGCAAGCATATGTAAGGATGATTTAAATAACATATATTTTTATGACCCCTGTTGCTTCACGAAGAAGGTGAATGGTGTATGGGGGGAGAAGGTTTATATTAATAGAGGATATAGTAATCCTGATATGTTTGTAGAGGGTGATGGGAAGGTTCATATAGTTGGAGAAATAGGGATGGAAATAGAGTATATTTATTCACCAGATGGAGGTGGGAACTGGGAAGGTCTTTATCTTTTTCCAAGGGCATACAATGAATACGATGTAAGGCCGGGTGTTTGTGCTGTAAAGGGTAAGGTTTATGTTGCATGGACAAGGACAAGAGAAGGGAAGATAGCGGGGACTTATATCTCTGTTAAAGATACGAACGGTGTATGGAGTGAACCGAAGGAGATAATAGGAGAGGAGACAAAACCACTTGATGTTTTATTGAGGACAGATGGAGAATATCTTTATTTAATGGAGAACGAGATTATAGATGGGAATTGTGAGTTTATAATCTACAGGATGGATGTTAATACAGGTGAATTAAAAGGGGTAAATATCTCAAATACAACCGAGGAAGGGACAACCTCATTGATTGGGTCGTTTGAAGTGAAGAATAACACTATATATTGTGTATGGGCAGAGAAATACGATGACTATGAGATTGATATTTTCTATGATGAGATACCTGTATCTGTATTTGATGAGTGAAGGTCTATTTAGAATAGTAGAAAAATAATTTATAACACTTTTGAAATTTCCTTTTTATTTAATTTTAACTTGACAAACTTTGTATTCTTAATATATTACAAACACATAAAAATAGGAGGTAATAACATGGCAAAGGCAAAGTTTGAGCGGAAGAAGCCCCATGTTAATGTGGGGACAATAGGGCATGTTGACCATGGTAAGTCAACGCTTACAGCGGCAATAACGAAGGTATTGTCCACGAAGGGGTGGGCTGAGTATGTGCCCTTTGACCAGATAGACAAGGCACCTGAGGAGAAGGCGAGGGGTATAACGATACAGCTTGCGCACATAGAGTATGAGACGGAGAAGCGTCATTATGCGCACATAGACTGTCCAGGGCATGCTGATTATGTAAAGAACATGATAACTGGGGCTGCGCAGATGGATGGT
>QNDZ01000064.1 GCA_003646055.1 bacterium | reverse complement strand
GAAAAGAGGATATACCTCTTTTGATTGAACACCTTATTGACAAACTCAGCAAAAAAAGAGGGAAAGAAGTGATTGGTATAGAAGAAAAGGCAATGGAAATTTTATGCTCATATGAATGGCCCGGTAATGTAAGGGAGCTCCAGAATGTCTTTGAATACATCTTTGTGCATATAAATTCAAGGGTGATCGGTGTAAACTGCCTTCCCCCTTATCTCCGTCAGAGAAGGCGAGAAGTAAAGATAGGGAGTTTATCAAAGGTTGAAAAAGAACTGATTATAAATGCATTAAGGGATACTGGATATAACAAGAAAGAAGTTGCCAGGATACTTGGTATTTCAAGAACAACACTCTGGAGAAAGATGAAAAAGTATGGAATAAACATCTGAAAATTGGCTGGTTTCTGTATCTAAAAGCTTCTGTTGAATCCGCTTTATATCCCTTATCAATTTTTGTATAGATTTTTTTTGAGGCATAGCGCTTTATTGAAATGTCTGCTTACATCTGTATAATGGACTTATGAACTTCTTTGAACTTGTTTTTAGGAGATACAGTTGCAGAAGGTTTAATAAGGATAAGCCGTGTGAAAGGGAGAAGTTGAAGAGGTGCGTTGAGGCAGCAAGGCTTGCCCCTTCTGCGTGTAATTCTCAACCGTGGAGGTTCCTCATCATAGACGAGCCCGAACTTAAAAATAAGGTGGCAGAGGTGGCAACAAGGGGAATCTATAGTGTTTTGAACAGGTTTCTACCATCTGCTCCATGCATAGTTGTTGTTCTTGCAGATAAGGAGAGGTTCATTGCAAGGGCGGGTGGATTTGTCATGAGGACAGATTACTTCCTTATAGACATAGGTATTGCATGCGAACACTTTGTTCTTCAGGCACAGGAACTTGGGTTGAGAACCTGTTACATAGGCTATTTTAATGAAAGGGGATTGAGGAAACTGTTGAAGATTCCACGGAGGTATAAGATTGTTCTCCTTATTGCTGTGGGATATCCTGCAGATGAAAAGGATGAAGATATGAAGAAGAAAAGAAAGCCCATTGATGAGATAATGTTCTTCAATAGATTGGATAAAAAGAAATTCTCCTGATGTTTTTTTTCAGGAGTTCAACATGTCTCCCAACTTGACATTATTTTTCAGGGACTTATACTAATTCTGTGAAAGCAGGGTATATAACGATCGTTGGCAGACCAAATGTGGGCAAATCAACCCTGATGAATGCCCTGACAGGGTCTCTTGTTGCCATTGTAACTCCGAAACCCCAGACAACAAGGCACAGGATACTGGGGATTGTATCTGGTGATGATTATCAGTTTGTTTTTGTTGATACCCCAGGAATTTTCAAGCCAAGGAATGAACTGGACAGGGCAATGGAGAAGCAGATAGAACTCTCACTCAACGATGCAGACCTTTTGTACTACATGATTGATATTGAACAGAGGGATATTGAGGAGAGGATACTGGAGATGGTGAATGCACCACGGTTTCTTCTGATAAACAAGATTGACAGGATTGACAGGAAGGAGCTCCTTCCATGGATTGATGAGTATTCAAAGAACTATAAGTTTGACGAAATTATTCCCATCAGTGCACTCAAGGGTACAAACCTTGATGACCTTGTTGAAACCACAAAGAGGTATCTGCCTGACACTGAGCCTCTTTTTCCACCAGATTACCTGTCAGACAGGCCAGAGAGGTTTTTTGTTGCTGAACTCATCAGGGAGAAGATATTCCTCTTTTACGGTGAGGAGATACCGTATTCAACCACAGTGGAGGTTGAGGAGATGAAGGACTCCTACATAAGGGCAAACATTTATGTTGAAAAGGAGTCCCAGAAGGGTATAATCATAGGGAAGAAGGGAGAGAAGTTAAAGAAGGTTGCAACCGCAGCAAGAAAGTCCATTGAGGCATTCCTTGGAAGAAAGGTTTACCTTGAGGTATGGGTGAAGGTGAGGAAGAACTGGAGAAGAAACCCCTCTGATGTACGGAGGTTTGGGTACTATGGATAGAAGGGGTTTTTTGGGTGTGATTGCAGGGTTCTTTCTGGCAATCCTCATGAGGATTGGTGGAAAGAAAATCATACCCGAATATATGCTGAAACCCAATAAAAAACTATCAGGATAGGGAGGTGAAATGGCAAGGTCAAAGAGCAAGATAAAGAGAATGAGACACAGGTGGCGTGTAAAGTGGAAGAGGAAAAAGAAGGAGAGAAAGAAGAGAAAGACAGTTAGTAAAGAGGATAAAGAAGAATAGGAGGATGTTATGAAGATTAAATACTTTGGTCATTCTGCTGTGCTCCTCATGGGGAGCAAGAATGTTATCATTGACCCATTCCTCACAGGAAATCCATTCTACAAAGAGGGTAGTCTTACAGAGAAGATTGACTTTGTTGTGATAACCCATGACCATGGTGACCACCTTGGTGATGGATACGAAATTGCAAAGAAGAACAACGCAGTGGTCGTGGCACAGCATGAGATAGCAGTGGAGGCACAGGGGAAGGGGCTTGAAGCAGAGGGGATGAACATAGGCGGTGGTGTTGAGAGGGACGGAATTGTTTTTTACTTCACCAATGCGGTTCACTCTTCGGGAATTGGGCATCCAATGGGTGCAATCATAAAGATGGATGGGAAGACCATATACCATGCAGGGGACACGGGTCTATTTATGGATATGCAGATCATTGGTGATTATTTCAGACCCGACCTTGCGTTTATTCCCATTGGTGGAAGGTACACCATGGACGAGGAACAGGCTGCCTATGCAGTGAAAAAACTTCTCAAGGTGGAGAAGGTTATTCCCATCCACTACAAGACATTCCCCCTTATTCCAGGAGAGCCTGAAAGGTTTAAAGAACTTGTGGGTGACGCAGCAGAGGTGATTATACTCCAGCCAGGTGGGGTTTACGAACTTTGATATTCCTTGCACTCCTTTTAATTGCACAGTCTCCTGAGCAGAGGCTCCAGGAACTGAGAAAGAAACTGGCTGAACAGAGAAAGACTGTTCAGGAGTTGAGGACAAAGGAGACAGGGATACTCAGGAGTATTCAGGAGATAGACAACGAAATCTCCCTTACCAGAAAACTGATAAACGAATTGAAGAAACAGGAGGAGAACCTTTCAGAGGAAATCACCACAATACAGGCTGTGATGGCAAAGATAGACATGAAACTCCACGAAAAGAGGAAGATACTCCAGAAGAGGGTGAGGGAGATTTACAAGTATGGTAAACTCCATCCACTGGCTGTTGTGCTTCTCTCATACAGTTTCAGTGATGCAATAAAAAGGATAAAATACCTTGCAATGATTGCGGACAGGGATAGAAGGGTGGTTCAGGAAGTACTCTATCTAAAAAAAAGGCTTGAAGACCAGAGTAGCAGCCTCCAGAAGAAACTGAAGGACCTTGAAGAGATAAGGAAGGAGGCCGAGCAGGAGGAGGAGAACCTTAAACAGCAGAAAGAGGGAAAACAGAAGTTCCTCAAGGATGTTTCAAGCAAGAGGGAAAAGGCGGAGAGGCTTGCTCAGGAAATGAAGAGGGCACAGAGACACCTTGAAAAACTCATTGCCACAATCCAGGAGACAAAGTACAAGAAGGGCGAGGAGTTCTTCAAGAAGAAACTCCTTCTCTGGCCTGTTGAGGGTAAGATAGTGGGTAGATTCGGGCTTAAAAGGGATGAAAAGTACGGAACTGCAACCAAGAACAACGGTATAGATATATCAGCACCACTTGGGACAGAGGTGAAGGCCATCGCACCTGGAAAGGTTGTTTATGCAAGCCACTTCCTTGGTTACGGGAAGATGGTCATTGTTGACCACGGAGGCAGTTACATCTCCCTTTACGCCCACCTGTCAACCATATCTGTTGAAGTGGGGCAGGAGGTATTGAAGGGAGACATAATAGGGCTTGTTGGTGATACAGGTTCTGTTGAAGAGCCTGTTCTCCACTTTGAAATAAGAAAGTCAGGAAAACCTGTTAATCCTTTAAAATATCTTGGAAAGCGTTGATGGACTTATAGGTCAGAATGGTGTAAGGAGAACGGTTGAGGGGTTTTTGAAGCAGAATAGACTCCCTCATACTCTCCTTTTCTGGGGTCCTCCTGGTGTTGGAAAATTCACATACTCATTGATTCTGGCCTCACAGCTGAACGGAGATCGAGATAGGATATTCAGGAATATTTATCCTGATGTTATGGTAGTTTTTCCCAATTTCAAAAGGGTGGAACGGGAAGAGGTTTTCCAGATGAGGAGGGGAGGAAGGTATTATAAATTGAGGGATAAACAGGGAAACATACTCATAGATGAGATAAGGGAGATAAAGAGGGTTTCAGCACTTACACCCTACGAGGGGAAGTGGAAGGTGTTCATCATTGCCCAGGCTGAAAGAATGACGGTTGAGGCAATGAATGCGTTCCTGAAGGTTCTTGAGGAGCCTGGCCCGGAAAATCTCTTTATACTTATTACCACGGACCCATCACTTCTCCCGGAGACAATTGTCTCAAGAGCAGTAAACTTGAGGTTCAAATCCCTTTCACAGGATGAGTTAAAACAGGTTCTTCAGAACATGGGTATAGAAATTGATGAGGATTTCCTTACACTATCAAGGGGTGTTGAGGATTATCTTTTTTTGAAGGAGAATGTTGACCTTGTTGAAAAAGTGGATAAATTATTCTTTAATAAATCACCAGAGGAGAGGCTTGTGGAGAATCCTGATGACCTGGACACAGAGGGTGTTCTCAAGGCCCTTCTGTTCCTTCTGGATAAAAAGAGAGAGAAGTTAGGGATTGAGGAGGTGGAGAGAATAATGGATGTTATAAAGAGGGCGTACGAATTTTTGAGGAGCAACATAAAACCGGAGAATGTGATGAGGTTTTTAATACTGGAGGTCTAAGTGAACTATATCATAAAACTTGCGGCTGTTTCAAAGGTGATGCACTGCACCTTTTCCCTGAAGAAGGGTGAAATTGTCATGTGTGAGATAGATGGTGAACTTTACAGGGGTATTGTTGAGGGTGAGGCAAAATCAGGGAAAACAGAGGGAAAGGTTTTGAGACCCATATACCCAAAAGAAAGGGAGTACCTTGAGAAACTGGAGAGGGAGGAGGCAGAGGCTGGTGAGTTCTTCAAGGAGAGGGTTGCTGCAAGAAACCTTCCAATGAAACTCATAGGTGTTGAAAAGGAGTGGGAGGGAAGGAAACTCAGATTCTATTTCCTCTCTGACCAGAGGGTTGACTTCCGTGAACTGGTGAAAGACCTTGCAAGGAAGTACCATACGAGGATTGAATTGAGACAGGTTGGGGTGAGGGATTTTGCCAGTTTCCTGGGTGGATATGGACCGTGTGGAAGACCCCTATGTTGTTCAACATTCCTGAGGAACAAGTCCTCAGTGAGGCTTGAGATGGCAAGGGAACAGAACATTGTTGTTGACCCATCAAAGATTTCTGGCATATGTGGAAGGCTTTTTTGTTGTCTCAGTTATGAGTTGAAGTTCTACAGGGAAAAGGCACAGGAGTTTCCCAAGGTGGGTAGTATTGTTGAAACAGAATCAGGAAAGGGAGAGGTTGTCCATGTGAACTTTCTTATGAATATAGTAAAGGTGAGGTATGAGGATGGAAGGGAAGAAAACCTTGATGTGAGCAGGGTGAAGACAAAGAAGATGTGGTGGCTACTTCCAAGGAGGAAGGGATGAGGTATCTTGTAACATCTGCACTCCCTTATGCAAACGGGCCAGTCCATGTGGGACACCTTGCAGGTGCCTATCTTCCAGCAGACATCTTCACCAGATTTCTGAAGAAAAAGGGGATTGATGCAATACACATCTGTGGCACGGATGAGCATGGTGTTCCCATAACAATCACGGCAGAGAAGGAAAAGACAACACCTGAAAAGATTGCTGAGAAGTATCACAGGATAATAAAGGAAGAGTTCAGTGCAGTTTATGTTGAGTTTGAAAACTTTTCAAGAACAACAATAGACATACATACAAAACTTGCCCAGTCATTTTTCCTTAGATTACTGGAAAAGGGATACATTGAAAGAAGGGATACTGAACAGTTTTACTGCCCGAAGTGCCAGAGGTTCCTTCCAGACAGGTATGTTGAGGGAACCTGCCCTTACTGTGGATATGAACAGGCAAGGGGTGATCAGTGCGAGAGGTGTGGAAGGTGGCTTGAGCCAGTGCTTCTTAAAAATCCAAGATGCAAGATTTGTGGCACACCACCTGTTATGAAAAAAACAACCCACTGGTACATGAAACTGAATGAGATGCAGCCATGGATAGAGGAGTGGGTTAAAACAAAGGACTGGAAACCCAATGTCTCGTCAGCAGTTTACAAGTGGCTGAATGAGGGTTTAAAACCAAGGGCAATCACAAGGGACCTTTCATGGGGCGTGCCTGTGCCACTTGATGAGGCAAAGGGGAAGGTTCTGTATGTGTGGTTTGATGCACCCATTGGTTATATTTCTTCAACAATAGAGTGGGCAGAGAGGATAGGGGAGCCAGAGAAGTGGAAGGATTACTGGATGGATAGAGAAACCAGGCTTGTTCACTTCATTGGTAAGGACAACATTGTCTTCCACACGATAATCTGGCCTGCAATGCTTAAAGGGTATGGTGAATTTGTCCTTCCCCATGCAATACCTGCAAATGAATTCCTGAACCTTGAGGGTGATAAGATTTCAACAAGCAGAAACTGGGCAATCTGGCTGGATGACTTTGCAGGTAAGTTTGACCCTGATTTTCTCAGGTTCTACATCACGATGATCATGCCAGAGACAAAGGATTCAAACTTCTCATGGGATGAATTTCAGGAAAGGGTTACCTCTGAACTGATAGACAACTTTGGCAACTTTGTGAACAGAACACTGAGTTTTATAAATAAGTACATGGGTGGAAGGATACCACACCCGGGAAATCTCACAGCAGACGACAATCAGATTCTCAGAAGAATAGAGAAAGATGCAGAGAAAATGGCAGAATACCTGTTTGAGTACAGGTTCCGTGATGGCCTGAAGGTATTCAGGGAACTCTCAAGGGAGGGGAACAGATACTTTGACAGGAATCAGCCATGGAGGACAAGGAAGGAAGACCCTGAAAGGGCAAAGACAACCCTTTACATCTCTGCTGTGCTTGCTGATGCACTTGCAGACCTTGGTGAGATTTTCATCCCTGGCGGAACCAGGAGGGTTAAACAGATGCTGGGAACAGAATTTAGACCGTGGGATGAGGTGCTGGCACCCGTGCTTAAGGGTGGTGAAGAACTCAAAGATGTTAAGCCACCGTATAAAAAGATTGATGAAGAGGTTATAGTTCTGGAAAAAAGGAGGTTTCAGATGGAGTATGTCACCATTGATGATTTTAAGAAACTTGGTTTGAAGGTGGGAAAGGTGGAGAAGGTTGAGACAGTTGAGGGAGCAAACAAACTCTACAAACTCACAGTGAACCTTGGTGATGAAACAAGGACACTTGTTGCAGGACTGAGGCCCTATTACACAGAGGAGGAACTCCAGGACAAACTCATTGTTGTTATAACAAACCTTGAACCTGCAACAATAAGGGGTGTAAAATCTGAGGGTATGCTCCTTGCTGCTGATGATGGAAGGGTAGTGAGTATTGTCTCTCCTGATAAGGAGGTTGCACCTGGTAGTGAAGTCAGGTGATTTCAGGCCTGTAAATGGGTTGATTGCATTTCTGTCAGTTCTATCTGGTGGTTTTGTTTCAGGTGGTCTGAACCGGGATACTTTCCTTATAGCCCTGTCTGTATTCTTTCTGGTACTTGGTGGGAACGGTATCAATGACATTTTTGACATGGAGGTTGACAGGGTGAACAGGCCAGAAAGACCACTTCCATCCGGGCGTGTATCAAGGGGATTGTGGACATTTTTAACCGTGCTTTTCTTTGTGATTTCACTTTTACTTGTCATTCCTGCAGGGGTTCACCACATCACCATTGCAGGGATATATGTTATTCTCCTATCACTCTACACACCCTTTTTTAAGCCCTTGCCTTTGCTGGGAAACCTGGTGATTGCACTTCTTGGTGGTTTTGCCTTTATCTGGGGTGGACTTGCTGGTGGGAGTGTATTAAAGACCATCTATCCAGGTGTGTTTGCCTTCCTCATACATCTTTCAAGGGAGATTGTTAAGGATGTTGAAGATTTTGAAGGGGACAGAAAGGCAGGTCTTAGAACCTTACCCATAATTATAGGAAAGGATAAGAGTATCCTTTTATCATTTATTATCCTTTTAATGCTTTTCTTTACAGTTGTATCCTCCCTGTGGTTTTATAATGTCTATTACATCTTTGGTATGGTGGTTCTGGTTCTTATTCCACTTGTTGTATTCATATACACAGGTTTAAGAAAACAACCTGAACCAGGTGTTATGCAGAAAAGATTGAAGATACTCATGGTATCAGGCCTTATTGCCATTACACTGGGTGGGGTATGATAAAGGCTATCCTCATGGGACTTTTACAGGGATTAACAGAGTTTTTACCTGTATCCAGTTCAGGCCATCTTGTTGTTTTGAAGCACTTATTGAAGATTAAGGAGATGGGGATTGAGTGGGAGGTTTTTCTCCAT
>QNDZ01000063.1 GCA_003646055.1 bacterium | reverse complement strand
GAAGTAATCAAGGGTATCTATTTTAACCCCAACCATTGTATTACCCTCACTCCATTCAAATGACTTTATATCAATATTCTCTCCACTGTAATCCTCTATGCTGATTGAGGAGTTTGTGGAGGAGGTATCGATTCTATCTGTACCTCAAAAAAAAGGGGGCTTAAAGCCCCCTTCTCACTGATTTATATAATCGTAGTACTTCTCAAACTCCTGTTTCGACATCAATCTTTTTATATCCATTCCTGTTTTCTTCTCTTTCTCTGCAACGATGAAACTTACTGGAATGGTGATTGTAACATCAATCGTATCATTGCTGGTTGTATCCACATAGGTGAAGGTGGTATCATTACCATACCAGCCAATCATATCTGTAGTATCAAGGGTGCTATTACCGTTGGCATCAATTGCAGCAACCATGTAGTATTCACCAGAAGGCACTGCGAGAATCTCAAATGAACCATCCGAACCGATAAGGCCAAAGCCCTTTACAATGTCTGTTATTGCAGAGAGGCCTGATTCACTCAAATTCTGTATCTGGTCAATATCGTCAATGGAACTGAGAAGGATAACAAAACCACCATTCACATTGTTACCTGACACTGTACCCTCTATGCTACCCCCAAGGCTCTCCTTCAAAAGGTCACATGATGGGATTCCCACAATCAACAGAAACAACACGGGTAGAAAAAACTTCCTCATAGAAACCTCCTTTCTTTACACATCATCACTGTCCCTCTTTGTTAAATAAAAAATATCCCTGTGCAGTTTATAACCAAGCCTTTCAGCCATCCTGAATGAAGGTTCGTTCCCCTCTTCAATAAGCATGGCCAAAATCCTTGCACCTCTGCTTCTCAGAGCCTCTTCACATGCGCCAACCAACATCTTTGCTATCCCTCTTCTCTGGAATTCCGGAAGCACTGCAATCCTGTTTATCCATCCTTTTCTACCGTCCCATGAACCAATCACAACACCCACAAGTCTTCCGTTCACCTCTGCACCAATGAACAGGTCGCCAGATTCCTCAATCTGCCTCTCAATCTCCTCTCTGCTATCCCTTCCACGTGGCTTATAGGGGAGTCCAGAAGCCTCCCAGATTGAGACCATATCATCATAGTCTTCTTTTGTAAGGTTTCTTATTTTTATCTCCATGGTTATTATTATAAGAATTACCTGATACAATGCAAGACAAAATATTATTGACAACCCAATTTTTTTAGTTATGATAATAACACAATGTTTATCATACTTCTGTTTGGGTATGATATATCTTCCTTTCACTTAAAAAGTCGTCAGGACACAATAATAGGGTGCTCTATTTACGGTTATTCCTATGATACAAACTGGGATGGTTATGAATCTTTCGTTTACTCTTATTTTTCAGATGATGACCCCCTGAGCTATCCAATGAAGGTTGGTATTGACCGTGACGGGTGGGATGAATGGTCACGGGGGCATGTTCAGTTTGATATATCTGGAATTCCTGATTCTGTAACCATACTATCAGCAGGTATCCAGTTCCTCCTTGCCTACGATGGTCAATGGGAGGATGAGTGGGATTGGCGGGGAACATGGATTGAACTCCTTGATATGAGCATGGACCAAACACCATGGACACCATCCAATGGGGATTACGATGATTATACCCTCTATGACGACGCAGGAACAGGCCATGTTTATGCAGAATCCCTCTATATGGAAATGGACCCTGTTTACAATACCCCTTACCCTTCTGAATCCACTTTTATAATGCTTGATTCAGCTGGTATTGCCAATCTGCAAAATGCCCTTCAACAGGACTGGTTCGGTATCGGGATACACAGGATTGGCGAAGAAGGAGATGGTGGTAACAATCCTGATGTGGATGAAGGGGTGAATTTCTTTGGGGAGGAAACCTACCTCTATGTTTCGTATTTACCACCTGATAACCCCACACTTTCCAACCCTGTCTTTTCACCGGACACGGATACTGCGGGTTCCTATTTCACTTTTACCATTGATTACAACGATCCATGGGGTTATTCTCCTGACACAATCCAGTGTATATTGAATGATACAATCATTATTAACCTTGACCTCCTATCCGGATTTTCATACGATGGAACCTATGGAAAAAAAATAAGACTGAATCACCCAGGTATCTATAATCACTATTACTATACAAGAAACACATTCGGGACAACTGTTTATTATCCTTCTGATGCACCTCTAAATAAAATAAATGGGCCTTATGTGACATATCCAACAGGGATAAAAGAAGAAACCGCATCTCCCGACAAATATATGTTAATTGACATTTCAGGCAGAGTGATAGGTATATTCACCAGGTATGATACAAAGAATGCTATAGGTGATTTAAAACCCGGAATATACTTTTTGAGGAAAGGCAACACAATCAAGAAAATAGAGGTTATAAAGTAAGGAGGTATCATGAAGAGATACATTTCAATAATTTTTGTAATTTCAGTCTCCCTTTTCGCCTTTTCTGTTGGTGATACCCTTAGTTTTACCATTGGGAATACACAGATAACCGGTATAATTCAAAATATATCAGGGGACACAATAACCATTGATGGTGAAATATACAATATGAACTTCGGAAACCTTAATGTGGATGACCTTATGTTATCCCTTTCTGGATTTTCAAATGGTGAGGTTCAAATATATGGATACGGACATGTGCTTTATACAGGTCCAGATACACTGGACATTGGTGGCATTCCTGTTACAAACATTCAGTGTTACCTTGACTCCTCGGGTTTCTGGGCTACGGGTGATATAGATATACAGGGCTCCACAATATCATTAAATTTCACAATGGGTGAAAATGGTTTTGTATCTGGAAGTGCTTATTTATCATCAATTGTGGTCGCAGGACTCACAATTACGGATCTTTATGTTTATCTCTCCAATGAAGGCATATCTGGTGGGGGCTACTTTGATTATAATGGCAATCATCTGTACATAACCCTTTACTCCGATGGAGATAATATTTATGGAATGATTGACAGATGCACAATAACCGTAGGTGGGCTAACCATCTACGAATTCTACGGAAAACTAACCCAGAACGGCATTGAAGGTGGAGGAAGAATCATTGTTCAGGGAAGTTATCTTGACTTCAACTTTTTGCTCGATGATTCTTATGCAATCAACATTACAGAGGGATACCTCACCATTCATGGGGTCAGGATATATAACATAAGTGGCTCTATCAATTCTTCCGGGTTTGCTGGTGCAGGAAGTATTGAATTATCAGGAAGCATGCTCAACATCGCCTTCTCATCATCAGGAAACGATGTAACCATATCAGTTACTGATTCACACATCATAATTGAAAATGTTGATATACAGGATCTAAACCTTCAGTTCAACTCTGAATACGGTCTTAAGGGAAGCGGTAAGGTCTATATTTCAGGTTTGAACTATCCACCTGATGGAATGGTGGATGTGTATTTCTCTACGGACCTTAATGGGGATATATCAATTGGGTTGAGCAATGGATATGTTGTTCTTGACGATGGGCATGAAATAAACAACCTTTCTGGGTATATTGACAACAATGGTTTCTGGGGTTCTGGAACATATCTTGGTCCTGAAGGGGATGTTTCTGTTTATTTCCGTTCGGATAATACGGGTACCATCTACTGGCAGGTATATGGAAACTCTATCACCATTGGCAATATAATCCTTCACCATTACTATGTGGATGAATTTGGAAATGCCTATGCATGGTGGATTATATCGCCCACGGATAGTATATACTTCCAGATTTCCCCTGATTCATCAAGCGCAACAGTGGCATCTCCATGCAGTTTTAATCTTGGGGGATTAACCATCTCCGATTTCCAGGGAACCATCACAAATGACCCTGATTGGGCTTTTTATGGTAGCGGGTATGTGACAATTGGAAGTTACCCTTACTCAGTCACTGTCCCAATTAGTTTCTCCTCTACACCTGAAGGAAAACTTGTTGGAACATTCAGTGGGACAATTGCTTTAACAGACAGTTCAGGCATTACAGTAAATATCTATGGAGTAGAAATAACAATTACCGAGAGTGGAATAAGTGGAAAAGGGCATCTTGATGTGAATGGATACGAAGCAGATGTTGAATTCTATGCTGGTTTTGATGGAACACTTCAAGGCACAATCAAAAATGGATATTTCAATCTTGGGTATATTGTTCTTTCTGATATAAATATGACACTTTCGCCATTCACTGCAAGTGGAATTATTCTTATACCCGATATATCAGGCTCAATTGGATTTCAACTTGTTGCAGATGGAAATGGAGGACTTGAACTCCAAATCCCTGCAATGTCTTTTACAATTGATGGTTTTCAGGTTGCTGGTAGTTTCTCCTTTGCTGACAGTATGCTTATTTTAACGGGAAGTGTATCTTTACCTGGAGGAGGAAGTGGCTCTATTGACTATCTTTCACTAACAAAAGAAGGCATTGACTCATGCCACATAAGCCTTGACCACATTACTGTTTCAGGGTATACACTCATCAACGGAACCGGTATATTTGGCCGTGATCCAGACAGATTAATAATTTCAGCAAGTTTTGACCTTTCAACAACAGGATTCGTAGATACGCTCTACTTCTCCAGCCTTTCATTATCACCTGATGGAAACATCCTATCATGTGAAGGCATCGGGGTTTCTGGGATACATATCTCAGGCTTCACATTTAGTGGCATGATTGAAATCACATCAAATTATGTCATAGTCCACTCCGCCTCAGCAGACCTTTCATCCATAGGTGCTGGAAATGTCTCTGTTCTTGAACTTGTCTTTGACAGGGATGGTAATTTTATATCTGTTTCTGCGTTTGGAATTACAGGTGTTAATGTGGGTGTATTCCAGGGTGATGGATGGGCAAAATTCTTTGATGATGGAGTATCTATAACCGGGATGGTCACGCTTGATAACATTGGTTATTTCCACTGCATTAATCTCATGCTGGACTATGATGGGAACATACTTGGACTGACAAAGGGCGAAGCAGATGTTACCATTGGTGAATACGGTTTTTATGGCGATGTTGAAATTCCTGATACTGACAGAATATATATAAGTGGAGATCTCAGGGTTCCTGATTTTATTTCAGGTTCTGCAGGTGGGAGTATTTTACTCCACAGGGTTGAAGATGGACAGGGAATCCTTGGACTTGGATATGATGTGCTTGCGGGTTCTGTCAGTATACCTGGATTTGAGATAAGTGGCTATCAATTCACAGGTGGAAGTTTCGGATTTGATTCAATCGGTATGAATGGTGAGGCAGAGATTGATATACCCAATATTGCTGGATTCTATCTCACATTCTCTATTGATTGGGATGGAACTTTCCATTATGCAGAAATTACAACTTCTGGCTTGAACATACCCCTTGGCGAAACCGGTCTTGTCCTGACTGGTGCTGGAGGAGGGCTATACTACTATGATAGCACAGATGTATGGGAAGTGATGTTAACCGGAACAGTTGAAGATGCTACACATACACTTTCCATCATAGCAACACTTGAGGTATACACAGATGGATACATTACTGGTGTTGGTCACATGGCCATTGATGATTATGTTTACGGCTCTGCTGGATTTTCCATAGATATTCCGGGTGACTCTCTAACTGCATCTGCCTGGATTGGTGAAGACCCTGATGAAGGAATATCTACATGGGGTTGTTATATAAGGGGTGAGGCACAACTTATGTACAACTGGGCCAATGTTGAAGCTACAGGGATCGGGAATATTGATATCTCCATATGGTTTATAAATCTCGGCGCAGATATGGGATTTGCCTACAATACAACATGGCCATACATTTATGGGCCATATTATATGGAAAGGCTTTACACCCATGGTTTTGGTGCTGCTGCCATCCTGAACGATTACCTGTACGGAATAAACGTGCAGTGGAATGGCTCTGGATTTGATTTTGACACATGGAGCGGTAGTATGGGAAATACTCCTGGCAATGCTCCGTATGTTCACGACTATCTCCTTGCGGGTGCTTATCCAGATGAGGGAATGGATTGGGACTACCTTGGTGGTGAGGATAAAATAGAACCCTATGATAGCTATAATTCAATAGGTGGAAAGGTATGGTTCGGTGGACAGACCGACTCGACAGGATTCCTCAATCTAAATTCATACTTCCCGGATGTAACCTCTGGAGTCTGCTATGCCCATATCTATATTGATTACCACGATACAACCTCGGTCTGGCTGAGATATGGGATTGTTGGCGATTATAAAATCTTCCTGAATGGTTATCCTGTTGCCACAGGTCAAAACACCTATGCACAACCTGATAGAGACTCTGTTCCATTAAACCTTGAACAAGGCTGGAACAGATTGATGGTAAAAAATAGAAAGATTACTGGTGATTGGGGTATGTATTTGAGGTTAACAGACGCAGATGGGAATGAGGTTCCATTCCTTACATGTCAGCCTGACGAGCCCGAAGCAAATGTAACATTTCATGACAGATGTTATACATTCAATTCTGATAACTGGGAAAGGACAGGAAATATTTACATATCCAATGGAACAATTGCGGTTCAGTCCGATGGTCACAAACTCTATGAGACCATCATAAGGGACATAAACACATATAATAGAGAAAACTATCCTACCATAAAAAGCGAGTTCAAACTCACAGGAACAGCCCTTAACGATAGCACGATTATTGCAGTTGATGGATACGATTCAAATGGTTTCTATCATATCTGTGGTGTTCTCTATTACTACGACAACTCAAAGGGTGAAGGAGTTCTTGCACCCCTGACATCACATAGAATAAAATCTAAATCCCTTGAAAAATCTATAAATGTTGGTGAATGGTACACACAAGAGTTGGTTTTCCATCCTGAATATATAAACTGTTACATATACCGAGCAGGAGAAGAAAGACCTATTGAGCCATTCTTCACTGATAGCTCTTACAATTGGAACCCCTCATTCTTTGCAACAGCAGGGGGGGATGACAACATCCTTTATCTGGACAACATTGTTGTGAAACAGGAATGGGAAAAAGACGAAACAGTTGCATTTTCATCACCTCATCCTTATCCCAATGATACCACAATGGAATGGGTGATTTACAAGAAAGATGCCTCTGCCATAAGGATACACTTCTCCAGCTTCTCAATTGAAAATTACTTTGATTCCCTTGTTGTTCTGGACGGAAACGGTAATATCTGGGGCATATATAACGGTGATATGGGAAGGTTCACATCCTGCACGGTCCCAGGGAAAACAGCCATAGTGCGGCTGATTACCGATCCTGCAAACAATGGTTATGGGTTTGATGTTGATTTTGTCCAGTATTACAAAGATTACCCGGTGTGGTTCAACATACCTGAAAACATTTCCACCGAGCATCCATACCCAAACAACACACACCAGGAGTGGACTGTCTCCTATCCAGGTGCAAGGGCTATGAGGGTAACATTCTCCAACTTTTACCTTGAAGATGGGCACGATTTCGTCTATCTCTATGATAAGAATAATGTCCTTTATGCTACATATACAGGGCACATAGGGAATTTCAACTCCAGAGGTATACCCGGGGATCAGATAAAGATTGTGTTTGAATCCGACAATGCGGTGCAGGAGTATGGTTTTGATATCAAGATAGCCGGATATGTGGGTGAAGACTGGACCGGTGAAGAGAAACCCGAAATCACGAAGGAATACATAAAACCTGTAAATACCATAATTTCGGATAGGTTCAATATTCATCTCGTATCAATGGAAACCAGAACAGCCCACATTAAAATCTACGATGTTACGGGCAGGGAAATACTCTCAAATGAAATAAAGGTACATAAAGGGCTCAATATCATCTCTCTTCCACTTGACAGGATTCCATCAGGAACATACTTTGCTGCTGTAAAATCAGGAGAGAATGTCTTAAGGCAAAAGTTTATAAAGATAAAATAGGAGGTTAAAATGAGAAAGATAACTGCGTTCATAATACTTTTACCCATCTTTCTTCCAGCGTTCCATTTAACAGATATACTACCTGAAATAACGGATAAAAAACTCACCTTAAAATACCGGGTTTATATAGAGGACAGCCAAAAATATGATTATGGTTTCACACTCAATCTGGAACCAGAAAAAGGCGGAGCCATACTTACACTCACATCAAAAAATGGAAAGTTATTAATGGCAAAGATTGATAAAAGAGGCAATCCCAGACTAATGTATCTTGATAACAAGACAGAGATACCCATAAAAACCAATATTTCATCCGGACTGGAAAAGATTGGAGAAAGTGATGGAGTTATTGAAATCAAGGGAAAGAAATACAACACCCATATTGAGGCATACAAAGGCAATTCAATCCATTCCATTGAGAAGGGCAATCTGAAACTCATAACAAATATAGATACAGAGAAAAGGGTTTATAAAGAAAGAGATACAAATATGGTAGTTAAAATAGAGATAATAAAAAACATAGAGCAAAGAACAATAAATATTTTGAAACCCGATCAGGTGATATTAAAAAGAAAATCAACAATAACAGATATAGTGAAAATGAAAGAAAAAAATATCCGAATTTTATAAATATTAGCAGAAATAAAAGGTATAATTTCCCTAAATTTATAATTGACAAAAAATTTACATAAAATATTATTATTCCATGCTGGTTGAACCCTACTCAAAAGAAATGGAAGAGGAATGGGACAGTTTTGTATGGAGAAGTGCCTCTGGAACAATATTCCAT
>QNDZ01000062.1 GCA_003646055.1 bacterium | reverse complement strand
TGATGGAGATTTTGAAGAGGAAAATACCCTGTACAGAATCTTTGCGTCCATGTCCCCTGATATGTATCCACTCCAGCAGAGGAACAAATTGCCATTATCAAGTGCATATACATGGGGGTTGAAGCAGTTATATGATAATTGATTCATCACCCTTGAATCAGATGTATCTGATTTAAAAATAATATTGCCATCTTCAACCCAGGCATAGTAGAATATCCCATCTTTCCCTGTGACACATGGCATTGTACCGTATCCACTGATCGTGAGTTTTACTGCCTGACCCCATGTGGAATTGAAAACCCTTGAATATATCTGGGGCACGCCATTTTCCACCTGTTCCCATACAACGCAGATTTCGTCACCTGATGCAGAGCCTGAAGGAGAATAGGCCTCTCCACCTGTACTTATTGTATAGTATTGATTCCTGATAGGGCTATATGCTCTGACCTGTATGAATGAATCTTGAACCTCTTCGTAAAAGATGAACACCTCAGAGTTTCCAGTAACAACACAGGGATAACCAGCATAATATATAGACCCCGATATTTTGAAGGCATTGCTCCATAGACCGTTCTCAAGATAAGAATAATAAACTGCATCATAACCCTCCCTTGTGTCTTCCCATGCGACGTAAATTCTGTCCCCAAGTTTTGCTGCTGATGGATTGATTGACCACTCGCCATCACTTGAGGTGGCATTCTGTATTCCAAGCCATATCCCTCCAGCCACATCTGGATAGAATATACGGTAGTATACCTCGTTCTGGAACTCTATTTCATGATATGATATTCTCCTGTCATCCCAGATAAAGTAATAGGTTGTGTCAAAGGATATAACATTGGGATAACCTGCCCATTGAGAGGATTGGGTCCCAGCCCTTGAAACATTAACCATTCTCAGAACAGTTCCTGAACCATCTATGATTGCAAAGTATATTTCAAGATAGGGGTTTGTATGACCTGTTGTGAAGGTGATTAGAGCATTCCCGTTGTCCTCTCCAACTGCATTTGATGATGCAGGTGGAAGGAAAGACACATGGTTGGCACCAAGCGTAATCTCATCTGTCCAGAGAGACAGGAGGAGCAGTATCATTTAATCACCCATATCTTCTTTTTGGCCATGCCTGATTTTATAAAATATATTCCATTTTTCAAGGGGCCATTAACCCTTCTCCCGAGTGCGTCGTAAATTTTAACATCCACACTGTTTGGGCTGCCAAATCTCATTTCTCCTAAAAATTCACCATCCATTGACAGGTATCTCAAGCCAGCAGGTCTGGCAACATGTATCTGCTCATTACCATTAACCTGAATAAAATAATAAAATGTATCCTTGAATTCGGTTGAAAATACAATGGACGGGGATTGTATCGGTGTCAATGTGAACAACTCAATAAAGCCCTGGTATGGTGGGATTATACATCCACTGGAATACAAAACAGGATACCCATTTGTTGCTTTTATGTCCATCCCCCTTTCCCATATGGAGTACTCCCACATCCTGCAAAACCCGATAAAATCACTCATGTCCATTTTCCCATCCCTGTAACATACAAGGTATGGGGCTGTTCCCTCAACAGGACCTGTTTCATAATCAGGATTGTTTGAAAGCATGGCATCACGGAAGTATTCAGTGTAATCTTTTGAATCAACATACCCATCAAGGTTGAAGTCCCCGAGAAGTGAAACCTGCCACTTTACAGAATAGTCGTCCACAGGTGAGCCTTCCTCAATGTAATTCCCATTCCCATCAAAACAGTTTCCAAAAATGTCCTGCAGAAAGGAACTTTTAAGAATAAGGGTGAGGGTATCACCTGAACGGGGTAGGGGATAGGGAGATATGTAAATGGTATCGGATATTACCTCTACACTCCTTTCATAGTAGAATGTATCTGAACCATGGAAGGAGAACAAAATGAAACTGCTTTCCCTGTATGTGGTGTCCATGGGTGAATTGAATATAAAGCGGAATCTCTCTCCACGAATCAATCCCCCTGCTGGTGTTATATCCACAATTCCAGGTGGAACAGGTGTTGGAACGGATAGGGTATCTCTGAAATACTCCCCATCATTGTAAATTGTAAAGAATGTAAATCTCTGAATTAACCCGGGTCTTAAGTTTACTGAATCTACAAAGGAGTAAGCAGTTAAGGGGTTAACAGGATTTCTCCATATCTTTGACCATTCACCCGGGTTATATGCAAACCTGTCATACCTTCTTATAACAACGACACTCTCAATGGCAGATGAATCAGGGGTTACAAAGGAGACAAGGTTTTTTGAGTTGTACTTTGTTACAGAAATATTCAATAGTTGAGCAAAAAGGCTAATGAATAACAATTGTCCCTCCCTGTAATGTATCCATAGGTACAGCGATACCTGTGGAGTCAAATATCTCTCCATAAAGAATAAAATCACATTCCCCGGGGTTAAGGGGAATAAACTCTATTGTACATATTACCCTGTCCTGTTCTGGGAAGTTTCCACACAGCATGCTCAAAAAAATCTCAACAGAATCCTCATATGACCTCGTAATAATCACAGGGAAAGCATTGGGAGAGTAAGATGATGAATCATAGAGAATATCAGAAAACTCTACCTTTGACCTGTCCCATTTTATCACAAAATGTTCATATCTGTGCAAAGATGGCGTCTCTGCCCTCAACAATATGGTAAAGTGCCTTGTGATGCTCACTGTATCCAGCAATGGAGCCAGAGAGAATCCGTTCCTTATACCATCAACAAGGAAGGTTGTTCTGGGGAATGTGTTCTCAATCTCTCCAATAAGGTTTCTTCCATACACGGAAAATGTATGCCATCCTTCATCCAGTATAAGGGTTATGGATTCGGCATCAGTCCATTCTGATAGAATTGTATCTATGCAATACCTGAACTCTGTTGTGTATCCATTACCCTCCCAGACAAACTTGATTGTGTTGTTATAAACAACAGTGCCATCAGGTGGTCCATTTAATATTCTGGTCTCAGGCAACCCTATATAACCACCTCTGCATCCAGCAAGGAGCAGTATCAAAATATATGTACGCTTCATACAGATATTTTATTCCCTTAAATCAAAGGTGTCAATAAGGATTTGCTTTATTGATTCAATCTTTTCTTCAAGTTTGTTCCCCTCAAGATGCTCCATAATCCTGACGGTTCTCTCACAGGAAATGAATGGGTCGCCGGTGAAAAGAAAGGACAGGGCAAAAATACTCCCTGATATATCCCCCGCTCCGATAATATCCTGGTTGAAAATCCTCTGTGGTTTGAATGTTTCAATCCTTCTGTCATATACCACAGTTGCCCCTTCACTTGCAAGTGTAATAAAGAAAATGATTGTTTCTGGCAGGTCTTTTAATCCTTCGGGATATTCTTTCCCTGTAAAAGAGTTGTATTCCTCCCTGTTCATCTGAATAATATGGAATTTTTTGAGGATTGTATCCACCAATTTTTTGTCAAGCGAGATTCTGTATCTCCTTCCGCTATCATGCGTGCCGAGTGTTAAATTGTGTACATCAATCATTTTTATCCTTGAGTTCACCCTGTCTATACTCTGAAGGGTATCCGTGGAAAATTCCCAGCCCATAACAGGATTGAGCATGAGGAGTTCCATCTCTCCAGGGCAGGATAACATCTCAATACTAATTTCAGGTGCGTATGGGGTAATAAATTCATACCTGTTTTCCCCGAGCACATGGATTGTGTTTCTGTTGGTTGCATTGGAAATCCTTATGCATTCAGTTGATACGTTTTCAGGAAGGAGTTTATAAAGACGTTCCTTTAACTCTACCCCCACATATGTGATAGGGTAGACCTCTGCATATTCGCATAAGGATAGTGTAAGAAGATTGTAGGCAATACCACCCCATGACTGGATGGAGAATTCAGGATTCTTTATAATATCAAAACTCAGACATCCAGAAACACCGATTTTCATGGTATAATACAATGGGTAAAAACCATTCTGTCAAGTGCAGAATTTCTATATCTTCTATTAATAAAAGACAATCAGTGATTTAGGTTACTTTATAGATTTTCGATTAAATACTTGACATAATCCCTGATAATTCTTATAATTTGGATGTGTTAATACTTTTAATAGCCTTGAATGCTGCCGGGTATGAACAGCCGGGGATATATGTAAGTATCCAGGTATGGGGAGAGGTGCGAAATCCTGGACATTATGCGGTTCCCCCAAATATAAACATAGTAGAGGCAATCTCCTTTGCTGGTGGTCCTTTAAGATCTGCCAATTTGAATCGAGTAAAGGTTGTCAGCATAAATGGAGATGTTGTGATTGTTAATGTAAACGATTTTATAAACGGGAAGAAAAAATCCATACCTATGATATCACCAGGTGATGTGGTGATTGTTCCACGCTCAGCATCTGCTACACTCGGTGATGTGGTTCGTTTCTTGAGTATAATTGCCGGAGCTGTTGCCATTCTCTATCAGACATTCTGGAGCAGGTGAAAGTGCAGGAAACCACCTATTTTGATTTTTCCAGATTTCTCACTGTCTTAAGAAGAAGGCAATGGATTCTTTACTCCTCTGTGGCTGCTATCCTTATTTTTACAATTATCTTTGTTATGCTTACCCCCAAGGTGTATCAGGCAACAACAAAGATCCTCATCACACCAAGAAAATACTCTCTTGGTGTTGAGAGGATGTGGACGGAGGATGAGAAAACAATTGCAAATGAAATAGAGATGTTAACGAGTTCCTCATTTATTCACAGGGTTTTTGAGAGATTGAAAAAGGAAAACCCTGACCTTCCAATCCTGAAAAAGCCTTCCCCTGTATATGAATTGATGAAGAATTATTCTGTTATGCCAGTAGGAAAGAGTAATGTTATAAGGATTACCTTCCACTCAAACTATCCACAAGAGGCTGCCATTGTTGCAAATGCAATAGCAAATACAGCAGTTGAATTCTCCCTTGAGTTTGAAAAGAATGAAATAACACAGGTTAAAAGATTCCTTGAGGAACAGATTCCCAAGGCAGAGGAGAGGCTTAAAAAGGCTGAAATCGCACTGGAGGAATACAAGAAAAAATCAGGGATTATTTCCATATCCGAACATGTTAAGAGTATCACGAACGAAATGACCAATTTTAACGACATTTACAACAGGGCGCTTGTTGAATATTCATCAAAGCAGGTTGAACTCAATGCCTTGAAAACAAAGCTTGATAATATAAAAGAGAATCTCTCCTCACAGATTGTTGAAGTAACAGGAAGGTATATCAACGACTTGAGGGATAAACTTGTCTCACTTGAAAGAGACCTGACCCTTTATGAGATTGAAGGCCTTCCTCAGAACCACCCGAAGATTGTTGAGATAAAGAAGGATATAGAAGACCTGAAAAAGAAGTTGAAGGATGAGATTTCCAACTTCACTGCGGATACCCTGGGTTTATCAGATCCCATATCCATCACTGGAAACCTTATTGACAGGATAATGGAAACAGAGATAGACCTCCTTGTGCTGAAGACGAGGAAGGAAGTGCTTGAAAATATGAGAGAAAAGTATCTGAAGAAGATAAAGGCACTTCCTGAAAAAGAGACACGGCTTGCTGAATTACAGAGGGAATATGACATGGCTTCTGATATTTACAAACTCCTCACTGAGAAGTATGAAGAGTTCAAGATTGAAGAGGCAAGGAAAGTGGGGAATGTGAGGGTTATAGAGTATGCGGAAACCCCTTCTTTCCCAGTAAAACCCAAGAAAAAATTGAGTTTTGCACTTGCATTTATAGGTGGAATCATTCTGGGAATAATCGGAATAACACTGGTTGAGTTGATTGATACTACGGTGAAGGATGAGGCAGATATTGAGGAAATTACTGATATACCCGTAATTGGAATTATACCACACCTTGAAAACCACAAAAAAGGAAATGGGGTTCTTTCCATAACAGAGAAGTTGATTGTTCATTACAAGCCCCAATCTTCAATTTCAGAGGCCTACAAGACATTGAGGGCAAATCTTGACTTTATTGGAACCCCTGATAAGGGAGAAGGGCATACATATCTGATTACAAGCGCAATTCCACAGGAAGGCAAATCTACTATTTCTGCCAATCTTGCTATCTCAACAGCACAGACTGATAACAAAACTCTTATAATTGATGCAGATTTGAGGTACCCCATGATACACAGAATATTTGAAATGGAACACACAGAAGGGCTCTCTGAATATCTTATTGGGAAACTGTCCATTGAAAAGGTAATAAGGGATTGCGATATAAAAAACCTCTGGATACTGCCTTCAGGCACAGTTCCACCAAATCCAGCAGAATTACTCGCAAAGGATAAGTTCAAGAAATTGATAAACACCCTTATGAAGAGGTTTGACTACATCTTTATTGATTCTCCACCTGTAATCTTCAGTGATACAAGGTATCTAGTATCACACATAAAAAACGTACTGCTTGTTACCAGGGCAGGACTGGCAAAGAAGGAGATAGTCATTAAGGCTCTCAATACACTGGAGAATATTGGTTCACCCCCAGAAGGCATAGTTTTGAATGATGTGGAATATGGAGGCACCCATTACCACTATTACTATCCTTATTATGGGTACTCAAAAAGGGAGGAAAAACAATGATAAGAAAGGCTATAATTATCGGAATAGTAAGTTTTGTTATTGTTTTTGGTCTTTTCTATGCCCAGAACATGTTGGGTACTGGGAAAAAATCCGATACATCAGATATCCTGCTTCGTCAATGGAAGGAAAAGGCACATCTCCTTGCACAGATTGTATCAGAAGGGGTATCTGATGAAGATGAGATTGTTACCAGCATACTCCTTAACCAGGCAAAGGGTAATTTTAAGGAGAGCAAGTACATCACCATAATAACAAATGATGGAACTATACTTGCTGATTTTGATACCACAAAGGTGCTTGAAACATACACTGGTCCAAGGGTAACCGGTAGGGTGACAAGGGTCACCCCTCGTGGTCAATTGATTGATATTGGAGCACCAGTGATTTTTGGAGACGAAAAGGTCGGAGAGGTTCATATTGGCCTGAAATCAGAGGCAATATACGGAGAAAAGGAAGAGACACCCATTACAAAGTATCTTATGTTTTCAGGAATTGCATTTGTGCTCATGTTCCTGATTTCTATACCATTGACAAAGGGTGGTCAGAGGGTTGCAGAGGTATCCACAGGGCTGGAAACCCTTACTGAAGAGGCAGAAAAGTTAAAGGAAGCAGTAAACAATTTAAAGAGGGAAGAAGAAGAATTAACAAAGGGGCTGGATGAGAAAAGAAAAGAACTTCAGGAAATAGAGAATCAGATAAAGCAGAAGCAGGAGGACATGAAGTCCATTGATGAAGAATGGCAGAACATTGGTGAGAAAAGGATGCAGGTTGAGGAGTTGCGGTCTGAACTTTCAAAGTTAACAGTGGAACTTGAAGACAAAAAGAAGGAACTTAAAGAGGTTAAAAAGGCATTAGAAGAAGGCAAAACTGCTGTTTCAACAGCAAAGAGTGAGGAAGAGGCATTACTTGACAGTGTTGTTAGTGAAAGTAATATTGATGCAAGGATTGAGGAAAAGAAGAGGCAGGAAGTGGAACTCACCCAGAGAATTGTTGCGAAGAGAAGGGAGGAGATTGCGCTTTCAGCAAGGGTTGAGGCAAAGAGAAAGGAACTCATTGAACTTGAAAGAAAGATTGAAGAATTGAAGGGGAAGCAGCAGGGGTAATATGGAGAGGTATAATTTCAAAGAGATTGAGGAATTTTCCCAGGAGCGCTGGGAAAAGGCAAAAATCTACAAAACTCCTGAAAATCCAGAAAAGAAATTCTATCTACTTGAAATGTTCGCATATCCATCAGGGGATATGCACATCGGGCATACAAGGAACTATGTAATTGGTGATACTGTCTGGAGATACAAGAAGATGCAGGGGTATGACCTTTTACATCCATTTGGTTGGGATGCATTCGGGCTTCCTGCTGAACAGGCGGCAATTAAAAAGGGAGAAAGCCCCAAAAAATGGACATACGGAAACATTGCCACATCAAGGAATACACTGAAGAGGCTTCAGATAAGTTATGACTGGGACAGGGAGATAATTACAGCAGAACCAGAATACTACAGGTGGAATCAATGGCTCTTCCTGAAACTCTTTGAAAAGAGGCTTGTTTACAGGGAAAAATCCTTTGTTAACTGGTGTGATTCCTGTAAAACGGTACTTGCAAATGAACAGGTTATAGGTGGTAAGTGCTGGAGATGTGGCACGTCCGTTAGAAAAAAAGAGATGGAGCAGTGGTTCATAAAAATAACTGCCTATGCAGAAAGATTACTGAATGATATAGATAAACTGGATGGGTGGCCTGAGAATGTAAAAACCATGCAGAGAAACTGGATTGGAAGAAGTGAAGGGGCGGAGATAGACTTTTACACAGAGGACGGATACAAACTTCCCGTATTCACAACAAGACCTGACACACTCTTTGGTGTAACCTTCATCTCAATAGCACCAGAACATCCATATGCCAGGAGTATAGATAAAGAAGAGGTTAAAAAATATATAGATAATGCTTTAATGATGAGTGAGATAGAACGTCAAAGTGAAGAGAGGGAGAAAACGGGTGTGCCAACGGGAAGGTTTGCGATACATCCATTCACAGGTGAAAAAATAGAGATCTGGGTTGCTGATTATGTTCTTGCCTCATATGGAACTGGAATAGTAATGGGTGTCCCTGCCCATGACCAGAGGGACTTTGAATTTGCGAAGAAGTA
>QNDZ01000061.1 GCA_003646055.1 bacterium | reverse complement strand
TGATGAAGACCTCTGGATTATGAAGGTGATGGAAAGAGTGTATTGAGAAAATCATATCAAACCACCCTTCTATTCCTGGAATATCCTCTGCCTTTAGTGGAAGGAGATGAAGATTTTCTTTTTTTACCTCTGTGATGAACGGATCAATCCCGAAGAATGAGACCGAAGGAAATTCCTCTGAAAGTTCCCTGAGGAAATAACCTGAACCAGAACCAATCTCAAGCACTCTCAGAACATCTTCCCTTATTTTCTCCCTGATGAATGTTTGTATCTCCATCTCAGGGATTCACTTCCTTCACATAATCCTCTTTCACCCATCCACCACTTCCACCACCCCTTGTGATGAGAACCCATCCCTCTTCCCTCCTCAATATTCTGCATGGGGTTGCTTCACTGAATTCAACAAGTTTCTGGAAGTTCTCACCAGGACCACTCCTTGCCTCTGTGGTCTCAACAACCACTGCCTGGTGAGAATTTAATTCCTTCATCCAGTACAATGAGAAGGAGAGGGGTATAAAGGAGATGATGAGGAATATGAGGGATACCCAGAGGAATGATTCAACCCTTTTCAATATGAAGAGGGATATTAGTATGGAGAAGAGGGCAAAGAGGATGAGAAATAGCATGAGCCATTGCTCTATGTTCATTGAATAGAGGGTTTTCTTGAGGAATCTCAATAAGGGATTTTTTGAGACCGCTTCACCTGTTAACAGGTTTATGTTGTGCCTTAAGTCCATGTCATAGGGTATGTAGTAGAATGCCCTTAGATAGTAGAGAAGTGCATATCCCTTTTTATTCAACCTGTAACATGTGTTCCCAAGATTGTAGTAAAGATATGGATTTTTTATCCCTGATGAGACAAGGGAATCATATATGGAAAATGCATCCTGGAATTTTCCATCCCTGTAGAGTTGATTTGCCCTTTCCACAGGAGATATTGCCAGCAGGAGACTAAGCAATGCCATTTATCACCTCCCTTGTCTCCCTGTAGAGCCAATCCATGTCTATCCCTTCCTTCACAGGTGTAAACCTTCTCTCCTCACACACCCTGATAAGGTTAATGAACCTTTCAATAAGTGCCTCCTCAAAACCCTTTGCCCTTAAAGTGGATTGGATTTCCTCAACAGTCATACCATATGCCTCAACATTAAACCTGTACTTGATGAAGTCCAGGAGAAGTTTGTAGAGAACCTTCAGAAACTCCTCTTCATCCTTTTTCAGCATTGCATTTTTCAGTTCCCTGAATGCCTTTTTTGTTATACCTGGAAGTTTTTTGAGCCTTGCGTATCCAATATCCCTTTCACTCTTCCTTCTTTCAATGTCATACAGAACCATTCCAAGAGGGAGAATGGTGAAGAATATCAGAAGAACAGGCACCCATACAGGTATAAGACGGAAATTTTTCTCCATATTTACACCAGTTTTTATATATGCAATGTCCGTTCCCTTTATCTTCTCACCCTTCTTCTCCTGCCTTGTACCACCATACACAACAAGTGGAGGGATGTTTAATTTCAGTTTTACATATGTCCTTTTTGAGGGAGAGAAATAGGAAATGCTTATGGGTTTGAGGGTCTTTATTCCAGGTGATGTGCACACCATAAGATACTTGAAGAGTTTTCTTCCCTGGTCACCTGTCTCTGTTGGTTTTGCCTTTACCTCTTCTTCTGGTGAGTAGATGTGGATGCCCGTTGTTGACCTTATCTCTGGTGCAGTGATGAATCTTATATTCCCCTTCCCCTTCATCTCAAGAACGAGGTTTGCACCTTCTCCAGTCATGACTGTGTCCTTCTCAAAGTATGCTCTTGCAGTGAACTCACCAACACCTCCTGTGAAGTCATCTGGCACTGGTTCGGGCAGTGGCATAACATTTATCACAGGTGATTCTGCCTTTACAGAGTATGTTTTACCAAAGAAGTCAAAGAAATCCCCTGATTCAACCTGAACATTGTAACCTGGTGCAGGTATCTTTATGCTCCCTGTCTCAAGGGGGTAGAGGAGCAATTTTTTGAGGGTTATTGTGTAAAACCTGATGCCTCTATAGACCTCAATATCCGTTGATAGGGTTTTTGGTGTATAGACGTCCTCCTTCCAGAATTTATCATACTCAGGTGAATTGGATGGGCTTATCCCTGTTATAGGTTTCCTTGAATAGAGTTTGTATTCAACAAGGATTCCCTCACCCCTGTAAACCTTTTTCCTTGAGACAATGGTCCTTATGAATATGGGGGATAAAGTTTGTGCTGGCTCTCTTTCTGATTTTCCTTCCCCTATATGGACAGTGAATGGCTCTGTTTTGTAAATTTTCCCCTTATATGAGAGTTTAAAGGGTGGGATTGTGAATGTTCCCTTTTTCTGGGGGATATAGGTGTAGGTATATGTTCTCGTGTATGTGCTCTTCATCTTTCCATTTATAATACTTATACTTGTTGATGTGGAGACACTCTTTCCAACAAAACTGAAATTGGGGATGGAGGGCTGGACAGGTTCAGGAATGTCCTTCATATGTTCACTCTCCACAGTTACATCTATAGAGAATGGCTCGTTCACAACCCCTGTTGTGTATCTTGGAGATGCATAAAAGTTCAATGAGATAAGGAGAAGGAGGCTACCAATCCCTGACACTTCCTCCTCCTTTGCCCTTTTTCTTCTGTATGTTCTTCTTCAGGAGTTTTTTCAATTCATTCTGGACAGCCTGAAGTTGCTGTTTTACATCCCCATTCTGCTTCTTTTCCTTCGGCTTCTGTTTCTCGTTTTTCTGCTGGTTTTTATTCTTCTCCTTTTTGTTATTCTTTGACTTATTCTGTTTTTTTTGCTTCAGGCACATTTCAAGGTTCTTCTTTGCCTCTTTGTCAAATGGGTTGAGTTTCAGAGCAGAGATGTATGATTTTATTGCATTGTCCAGTTTCCCCATCTTATAGTAGGTGTTTCCAAGATTGTAGAATGTTCTCTGTTTAAGCACAGGGTTTTTTGTTTTTAATGCACCAAGCAGGCTTTTCTCAGCCTCATCCATCCTTCCAAGTTTGTACAGTGCCACACCCTTGTTGAATTTTATAACAGGATTTTCAGGGGATAAAAGTTCAGCCTGATTGTAATATGATAGGGCAGTATCATACTTCCCTTCCCTGAAGAATTTATTTCCCTGATTCACAATACCCGCCACCGTGGATATAAGTATCAGTATCATTTGGCCTCCCCTATGATTATTCCTGCAACAAGGAAAACAAGGGCAACAATTAAAAAATAATGGTATTTCTCCTGCAGGTCAAGGTATCTCTCCTCACCAAATTCACCCTTTCTCAGGCGTTTGAAGGCCTGGATAACAGGCATAAGGTTTGATGTGTTCATACCTGCATATCCCCCTTTCCCCATCAGACCTATGTTCATAAGGAGGGTTGGATTGGGTTTTGAAATCACAGGTTTGCCATTGATTTTTTTATAACCCCTGATATTACCCAGTGAATCCACCTCTGGCACGGGTGCTCCATCCTTTGTCCCAACACCTATTGTGAATATCCTGATCCCCTTTGATATGGCCTTTTTTATCGAAGGCTCAACCGCACCAGTAAGGTTTTCACCATCACTGAATATAACAATCACCTTTGAGGCAGTTGAGTTTTTATCAAAGGCATCTGTTGCAACATCTATTGCCCTTCCTATGTTAGTTCCTGGAACAGGGAAGTTTTCTGGTTTCAGTATGTCAAGATACATTGAGAGGATGCCCAGGTCTGATGTGAGTGGGCACAGGAGGTATGCATCACCAGCAAATGCAACAAGCCCAAACCTGTTTCCAGCAGTCTCTTCTGCAAGCACCCTTGCCCCGAGTTTTGCCATGTCAAGCCTTGTTGGTTTCACATCCTCACACAGCATGCTCTTTGATACATCTATGCAGAAGATTATATCAATCCCCCTTCCCTTTTTTACCTCTGGTTTTTCACCCCATCTTGGCCTCGCAGAGGCGATGGTCATGAAGATAAAGGAGAGAAGGAGGAGGATGAATCTTGCTGTCTCCTTTGCCCTGTTTATCTCAAATGGTGAAGGATTCCCATTGAAGACCTTCCTTATCACCCTCTTTCTTCTGAGGATCCTGATTATATGCACAATGATGAAGATGGGGATAAGGAAGAGTAAATATAGCATCTCGGGTTTTGCCCAGTTCACGGCAACCTCCGTGTTATGAGGGGTTCAACGAAGTAAAGGGCAAGGAGAAGGATGGCTGGAATCAGGAAAAGGTTCATCTTTTCCCTGTAATCCTTGTATCGGATTATTTTGAACCTTGTAGGCTGGAGTTTGTTTATTGTCTCCATAACATCCCTGAGCATTGTGGGTGATGTGGCCGTGAAGAATTTTCCTCCTGTTTTCTCAGCAATGTCCATAAGTTCTGAATCATTCACGTCAAATCTTGCCATTACATATGTTTTAATTCCGCCCCTCATGACTGGAAAGGGTACGGGTCCTCTCTTACCAATTGCAACCGTGTAGATTTTTACCCCCATCTCTTTTGCCATCTCCGCAGCCCTGTCGGGCGTTATCTTTCCCGCATTATTCCTTCCATCTGTCAGGAGAACAATAACCTTCTCCTTTGCTCTGGAGTTCTCCAGCATAACAAGTGCAGTTCCTATGCCCATACCAATGGCTGTTCCATCGGGCAACATGCCAATATCCACCTGTTTCAGCAGTTTCAAAAGAATTCCGTGGTCAATGGTGAGTGGACACTGCATCAATGCACCCTTTGCGAAAACAACAAGGCCAATCCTGTCGCCCTGTCTCTTCTCTATAAATCTTGCAGCCACATCCTTTGCCACCTGTATCCTATTCTGGGGTCTGAAGTCCTCAGCAAGCATACTGCTTGAGATGTCAAGGGCAATCACAATGTCAATCCCCTTTTTCTCAACAATTTCCCTTGTAATCCCCTTCTGTGGCCTTGCAAGGGCAATCACACCCATTGTATAGGAGAGCAAAAGCAGGTAGAGTGGCAACTGGGAAAGGGGTTTTCTCCACCATCTCTTTTTGAAAATACCTGTGTATGAAAATGGAAGTCTCCCCTGCCTCCTCCATGACAGGAAATACAGGAATGGAATGAGAAGGAGCAGTAGCAGGAATAGGGGTTTATTTAGATACATTTATGAACTCCTCCACCTTTTTGAAGTACTCTTCAGCCCTCTGTTTCTGTGGCATGATTTCGGTGAATTTATATATATCCCACTCCCTTAGCCAATCTATGCACACTTCAAGTTCCTTTATATGTTTTTTCCTGATATAGTGAGCTATCTCCGTTGTTGTTGCTTCAATTGCAGGTATCCTGAACCTTCTCTCAATGTATCTTCTGAACAATTCCGAGAGTCCGGTGAAGAAGAGTTTCAGGTCTTCATCAATCAGGTCTTTTATTTTATTCAGGGTTTCAAGTGCCTCAACATCCGGTGGGACTTCTTCCTCCTTCACCACAGGGGGTTTGTGTTTTTTCCTTCTCACCAGCAGATAAATAATGAGTGCCAGGGGGATTAAAAGCAGGTAAAGGAGGTACAGGGGATTGAACATTCCCATGGGTGGTCTTACATCAGCAATATCCCTCTCCTTTCCAGTGAGCACACTTTTCACTGTGAAGTTTATCTGAACAGCTGGGATTGTGTCTCCCTTTCTCAGGAAGTTTACGGCCTTATCCCCCGGTGAATAGGCAGTTAACTTCCAGATACCCTTTGATTCGTTCTTTTCGGTTTTTATATCTTTGTCAAGGATTTCAATCATCATTGTATCGGGAGATGAGGGGTAGAGTTTGAATGTGTCCTTCCACTGGATTGTTATCTCAAGGGGTTCACCCACTGTGATTGTTTCCTTTGATATTTTCACATTGTAGTCAAGAAAGAGAAGAAGTAGTATCATCTCCTTCTCCTTGCCCTCATTCTGAAAAACCTGTGCAGGGGCTCTGTATAATCCTGACCAGTGAGTATCTCAATCCAGTCAACACCTGTTTCCCTGAACATCTCCTTTATCCTCCTGTAATCCTTTTCAAGCCTCTTCACCTCTCCTGGCAGAAGCCCGATCATTTCCCCATTCTCAAGGTCAGAAACAGTGATAATACCACTCACAGGGAATCTAACCTCAAGTGGGTCTCTCACAACAATTGGGATAAGGTCGTGTTTCCTTGACAGAACAGAGAAGGTTTTCCTTATCCTATCTGGCTTAAACCCTTCACCCATGAAATCGGATATAAGGAACACGATACCTCTCCTCTTGATGGCATGGAGAATGAATTCAAATGATGGCAATGGGTCAGTTGCTCTGTTTTCTGGATTGAAAAAGAGTATATCCCTGATTATTCTCAGGCCATGTCTCCTCCCCTTCTCAAGGGGAATGTACTTCTCCACCATATCAGTAAAGAGAAGAAGGCCAACCCTGTCGTTGTTTCTTATGGCAGAAAAGGCAAGGATTGCTCCAATCTCAGCCATTGTGTGTCTCTTTATTCCCCTTGAACCAAAGAGGGAAGAACCAGAGAGGTCAATGAGAAGCATGATGTTCAGTTCCCTCTCCTCAATGAACCTCTTCACATATGGGTGATTCATTCTTGCAGTAACCTTCCAGTCAATTGTCCTGACATCATCCCCAATTGTGTATTCCCTTACATCGTGAAATTCCATGCCCTTTCCCCTGAATGAAGACCTGTAATCTCCACCAAGGAGGGTGTCAACCACCTTCCTTGTTTTTATCTCAATCCTTCTGACCTTTTTAAGAACCTCTGTTTCTGTCATGGCACCTCAATGGTATCAAGTATCTTCCTTATAATATCCTCCACAGAGACCTCCTCCGCCTCTGCCTCATAGGAGAGGATAATCCTGTGTCTCAGCACATCCATTGCCATGGCCTTCACATCCTCAGGGATTACAAATCCCCTTCTATTCAGGAATGCGTGCGCCCTTGAGGTCTCAAGAAGGTAGATTGAAGCCCTTGGGGATGCACCGTATCTTATAAAGGCCTTGAGTTCCTCAAGACCGAATTCTTCAGGAAACCTTGTAGCAAAAACAATATCCAGAATGTACTTTTTAATCTTCTCGTCAACGTATATCTCCTTGACGAACTCCTTCACCCTTTTTATGTCATCAAGTTTTATTACGGGTTTGATTTCAGGGAGTTTCTTACCTGTCTGGAGGTCCATTATGATTTTCTCCTCCTCCCTGGATGGATAGGTGATGACCACCTTCAGTTTGAACCTGTCGACCTGTGCTTCTGGAAGGGGGTATGTTCCCTCCTGTTCAATGGGATTCTGGGTTGCAAGCACCAGGAATGGTTCTGGAAGTTTGAAGGTTTCTTCCCCAATAGTGACCTGTCTTTCCTGCATGGCCTCAAGCAGGGCTGATTGAACTTTTGGTGGCGCCCTGTTTATCTCGTCTGCAAGTATGAGGTTTGCGAATATGGGTCCCTTTTTGGGTATGAATGTACCCTTCTTCTGGTTGAATATCTCTGTTCCTGTGATGTCAGCGGGAAGGAGGTCTGGTGTAAACTGAATCCTTCTGAAATCTGCATCAATTGCCTGTGCAAGCACCCTAACAGAGTAGGTCTTTGCAAGTCCTGGAACACCCTCAATCAAAAGATGTCCATCTGTTAAAAGGCATATGAGTTGTCTCTCAATAAGGTATTTCTGTCCTATAATGGCCTTACCGATTTCAGAGAAGAGGGATGTTAGAAAAGAACTCTCCTCCTGTGCTTTTTGATTTATTGCATTTATATCTATCTCCATCATACCTCCTTTTTATATTTAGTTCCAATATATAAAGGAAGAGGGAAAGAGGCAAGTTTTCAAAAAAATAGACAATCCCATGGTTTGATTTGTTCCAAACAGTTTGATCTGCTTCAGTTAAAACTTCCTGTATTACACCACAAAGGTACAACGATGGATATTTATATTTTTATACACAGGTTGAAAATTTTGACAATCTGTTAAAATTTATTTTATTGAATTTCAGTTATGTGATTCTGGAACAAATTTTGCATAGCATTTAATGGAAATCTTTGAAAAAGGAGGTGGCTATGTTTTACTGTATCTGTTTAACTCTTTTTTCAAGTTTTCTATGGACTCCCCCTGATTCTCAGGATGTGCTTATTCTTGATTCACTGGGTTATCGGGTAAAGTTCGGAACTGACTACGATTATACAACTGGAGATATTTACCTTATTTTCAGCAGTGATTCTGGCGATCTGGCAGGGATTCCTGCAGGGTGTTCAGGTTTTGTTATTTTTAAATCAGATGACCATGGACAGACGTGGTATTTTTATGATTCCGGATATTTTTTCGACATTTATCCATATTATTCATGCAGAATACTCTCAGGCTATAGTGGGAAGATATATCATGCCCATGCTTTAGGGCGAAATATTGATAACAATCTTGTTTTTTGTGTGAAGGATTCTACTTCTGAGGTCCGCCATTATATTGGGCAGGGTTCGTCAACATCAGAATTTACAAATGTCAGGATAGAAAAGGATAATTTTCCTGACCAGTATATATATCTGATAACTATAAAAAATGTTTTCAATGGTTATGATACCCTGAGGTTGATGAGGACAGCTGATGATGGATACAACTGGGATACCCTGAAGGTTGTGATTGTTGATAAATTTATTGATTGTGATGTCACCACTGCTGACTCTTCCATCTATTACTGTTATGCTGATTCCTCTGCCTGGGGCTTTGAAATTGTGTATGGTGTTTTCAGAGATAGAGGAACTTATGGGGATGTACGTGTGATAGTATCCTCACCCAATAGGGTTTTGGGTTGCAGAATAGGGGCAACAACAGTTCAACCTGACACATCCCAGATAGCATATCTTCTATATAGTGCAGTGATAGGAGGGAATTGTGCACTCCTTTGTTGT
>QNDZ01000060.1 GCA_003646055.1 bacterium | reverse complement strand
ATCATCTCTGTTATTCTTCTCTGGGTGTCCTGGGAACAGGTGTAGAGGTTATGTTCTGCATGCACAACATATGGAAGTGTCTTTGCATATTCAGCAACTGCAGGAACATCCACATATGCACCAATGTTTATACCACAATGGCATACAAACACACCAATTCTGGGCTCTTCACCTGTAACATCCCTCTGTGGCGGATATGTCTTCTCCTTTATGAGACTTCCCCGTGCAGTGCTCAACAGTGAAGATACCTCTGCCACTGCTGCTGAGCCCTGCATAACGCTCTCAGGGATGTCCTTTGGTCCCTGTAGTGCACCAGCAACAAATATACCATCTCTGGATGTCTTTAGTGGATTTGCCTCACCTGTTCTTATGAATCCGTATTCGTTCGGTTCTATATCAAAGATATTCACAAACTCGGATGTTTTCTTTGCAGGTTCAAGCCCTATTGAAAGAACAACAAGCCCGAATCTCTCCTCAAGGAGTTTTCCATCCTTCTCATACTTCACGATGATGTCTTTTGTTTCAGGGTCTTCAAGGAGTTCAGAAACCCTGCACCTCTCATACCTGACACCTGAATTCTTCTCTGCATTCACATAGTAGCGCTCAAACCCCTTACCGTAACATCTCATATCCATGTAGAATATGGTTGGTTCTACATCTGCCTCGTGTTCCTTTGTCATAACTGCCTGCTTTGTTGCATACATACAACATACAGCAGAGCAGTACTCGTTCCCCACCTTTACATCCCTTGAACCAACACACTGTATCCATGCAATCTTCTTTGGTATCTTACCATCGGATGGTCTCTGTATATGACCTGCAAATGGACCAGAGGCAGAGAGAATTCTTTCGTATTGCATTGATGTTACAACATTTGCATACTTTGACCATCCAAATTCCTTCTTTCTATCTGCATCAAAGGGCTCAAAACCTGCAGTGAGAACGATAGCACCAACATGTATGGTCTCTATCCTATCCCTGTCCTGATAATTGATGGCCTTTGCAAGGCACATGTTCTCACACAGCCCACAGCCAATACATATATCCTTATCAATGGCAAAACTCCTTGGAACTGCCTGAGGATACCTTACATACACAGCCTCTCTCAGGTCAAGCCCTTCATTATACTCATTTATTGCCCTTACAGGGCATGCCCTTGCACATTCTCCACAACCTGTACACTTCTCAGGGTCTATGTACCTTGCCCTTCTCCTTATCTTCACTTCAAAGTTTCCTGGCTCTCCATTCACTTCAAGCACGTCAGCCATTGTGATGAGTTCTATATTCAGGTCCCTACCAGTTTCAACAAGTTTGGGAGCCATAATACACATTGCGCAGTCATTTGTTGGGAAGGTTTTGTCAAGCTGGGACATAACACCACCAATCGCAGGCTTCTCATCAACGAGATAGACCTTGTATCCATTCTGAACAAGGTCAAGGGATGCCTGCATACCTGCAATACCACCCCCAACAACAAGGACTGCTCCAATCTCCCTCTTTGGTCCCCTTGTTATCTTTCCTTTTAATGCGCCAAATCTATCCTTTCCCAGCATAATCACCTCACACTCTGGTATCTTGGGGTTCTATCTACAAAGTCCACAAGCACGGCCTTCTCCTTTCTCTCCATCTCAACAATTGTCCTGAATATCTCCTCAGTGCTTCTTCCAAGTGCCTTTGCAAGTTCATAGGTGGACATGGGTTTATCCTTTGTTAGATACTGTATCTGTGCAATTAAGAATTGCTGGTTTATCCTTTCCTTCAATATCCTCTTGAAGGTTGCCTCGTCATAAATCTCTCCATACGCATTCTCAACAGTGACCAGTGTCCATTCCCTTCCAACAAGCCACTTCACATCCTCATCAAGGAGTGTAAGGTCAATTATCTCAAAGATCTCTTTTATCTTCTCCCTGTTTCCAGCAGCACCTATCTCAGTCCCAATTGGTCCTATCTCTTCTACTGTTTTATAGAACCTCTCAAAAACATGTATAATCTCTGTATCGGATTCCAGATTGAGATAGAGCCTGTCTGGATTAAGTCCGGAAAGTTCCAGCACCATCCTGTAAACCTCTGTCCATCTTTCAGCTTGGAAATTTCCTGTCCTGTAATTACATGCACCCTTTTCACAACCCATAACAAGAACGCCGTCAGCACCCTCCTTGAAGGCCATACTCACAATCTCAGGGTTCACCCTGCCCGAACATGGAACCCTTATAAAACTCACCTTTTTGGGGAAGAAAAGCCTTGTTAAACCTATAAAATCAGCAGATTGGAGGGAACACCAGTCACACACAAATGGAACTATTTTGGGTTTGAACATCATGCCACCTCCAGAAGTTTCTTTATCACCTCATGTGCCTTCTCATCGGTGAAGTACCTCATCTTTATAGCATCTCTGGGACAGGAGGAAGCACATATACCACAACCCTTGCAGAGGTTCTGATTTATTTCCGATTTCTTTCCTTTATCTGTATCAACAAGTTTGATTGCATTCCTCAGACACAGACTTTCACACAGACCACATCCTATACACTTATCATGGTCAACAAATTCCACCTCTTCAACAATGAGTACATCATTGGGGCATGCCTCCACACATGCTGGGGGTCTCTCCATATAGCACTTATCACACTTCAGGACCCTGTGATTTATAGGGTCAACCATTATGGTTCCAAAGGAGCACATCTTGAGGCATGTCCAGCAACCAACGCATTTCTCCTCGTCCACCAACACCATACCTGTGTTAGGGTCCCTGTGCATAGCTCCTGTGATACAGGCAAAGAGGCATGTTGGGTCTTCACAATGTCTGCACTGTATTGGCATGGGTTTTGTCCCACCCATTGCAATACCAACATGCATCCTTCTGGCATAGAGGAGTGCCTCCTCTCCTGCCTTTGAAAGGTCAACATCACCAAGGTGCTTTTCAGCACAAGCAACTTCACATGAACGACATCCAACACACTTATCAATTTCTGCAAGTATCATATGGCCTCCTCAATATATGAATGTTGCCTTATCCTCAAGAAGGGAGTCCTTCACCTTCTGAACAGGAACACCCTTCCTGATGAACCTGTTAATTCCACCAACATTCACAATTCTCCCTATTATGGCTGCACCCCTTATCCTTCCATTCTCAAGGATAATCCTCTGATATATATTCCTCTTTGGGTCCTTCTGGGTAATCACTGTATATCCAGTTTTTATGGTCTTCACATCACCCATCACGATACAGGAAACACCCTCAAAATCCAATGAGTTCATTCTGTGTGCACCAGGATATGGCTTCCTGAATCCAGCCATGTTCATTCCAGCATAATGCCCCTGCTCACTTGCCCTTGGCCATACTGCCACAGTATTACTTCCACCTGTGAGAAGGTCATAAGACTCTGCAACATCTCCTGCTGCATATACATTATGAGCAGAGGTTTCCATATAGTTATTAACAATAATCCCAACATTCACCCTTATCTTTCTCGGGTCAAGATATGGGAACTCTGGTCTGACACCCTTTCCAATAATAACAAGGTCGGTCTCCAGCCTCTCCCCATTGTCAAGGATTGCGTACTTTACCCTCCCATTCCCTTCAAATGCTACAACACTGGTCTTTAATCTCATCTCCACGGCTGATTGTTCCAGTTTTTTCTCAAGTATCTTTGCTGAATCAGGGTCAAGTGCCTGACTCATAACCTGTGCTGAAGATATAAGAATCTTCACATCAATGCCATGATGTGATAATGAAAGGCATGCTTTGAGACCAAGAGGTCCCCCTCCAAGCACAAGTGCCCTTTTAACTTCTGGCAGGTCCTTCACAATCTGTTTTGTATAATCAAGGCTCGTAAGGTAGTAGATACCCTTTAGATTCACCCCATCAACATTCATCTTTCTTGGCTTTCCACCTGTTGCTATGAGGAGTTTATCATATGGAACCCTTCTCCCACTCTTAAGGATGATAAGTGACCTGTCAGGGTCAACCTCAATCATCCCGTCGCCAAGAATGGGGGTTACTTCATAATCCCTGTAAAAGTCCTTTGGTCTGAAGAACACACCCTCAAATGGGATATGCCCCCCTATGTAATGGGGCATAACAGGTTTTGAATAAGGGAGATAGGGTTCATCACTCACATTTATAATCTCGCCTTCAGGGTCTATTTTTCTTATTGCCTCAATGGCATTTATACCAGCGGGTCCTGCACCAACAATAACATATCTCATATTCCACCACCTTTAGATTGCAAATACAAATTTCTCTTCAAGCAGGTTGTCTCTGTAAACACCCACCTTCACCCTCTTTCTTAAGAGCCTGTTGAGTGCACTCACATTTACAAATCTGCCAACAGTGATAGCCCCTCTAACCATATCATTTTCAAGAATAACCTTTGTATACTTAAACTCTTCAGGGGTTTCCTTCACCAGTATCTCATAGTGTGGTTTCTCTGTCCTCACATCACCCATTGAGATACAACTCACACCAAAGAATGAAACTGAATTCATTCCATATCCACCAAGATACTCCCTGTGGAATCCTGCCATATTCATTCCAGCAACCATTCCCTGTTCACTTGCCCTTGGCCATACTGCATGGACATTGCTCATACCTGTGATAACATCCTTTGACTCAGTAACATCACCAGCAGCATAAACATCGGGGATTGTTGTCCTCATGTAGTTATCCACAATCAAACCAATGTTCACCCTTGCCTCCGTCCCCTTCATAAAATCAATATTCGGATTCAGACCAACAGCCACTATAACCATCTGACAATCAATAACATCATCGTTTGATAATTTAAGCCCCACAATCTTACCCTTTGCATTTCTCAATATCTCCTTTGCAGAAAGGGACAGATGGAACTTAACACCATGGGATTCAAGTGCCATCTGGAGGATCTCAGCAGCCCTCTTGTCTGAGGCAAATGGCATAATCTGGTCTTTCAATTCCACTACATGGATGTCAAGCCCTCTTGTTCTCAATGCCTCTGCAGCCTTCAAGCCAATGAGGCCTGAACCAATAATCCCCACTGTCTTCACATCCTTGATGTAAGAAAGAATGCCTCTTGCATGGTCAAGGGATGTGAAATTAAACACACCCTCTCCCTCTATGCCGGGAATAGGTAATCTGAGTGGTTTCCTACCCGTGGCTATCAGGAGTTTGTCATAATTGAACCTTTTCCCATCTTCAAGATACACAATTTTCTTCTCTGTATCAACAAAAACCACACCGCTTCCGAAAACAGGTTCTACGTTGTAATCTTTGTAGAAGGATAAAGGCCTGAAATTCATCCTGTCTTCCGTTACCTTTTCAGCGACAAGATAGGAAAGCAGAGGTCTTGAATATGGAAAGTAAGGTTCGTCAGAGATATTCACAATCCTGCCTTCAGGATCCACCTTCCGTATCCCCTCTATACAGTTTATCCCGGCAGTGCTATTACCAATCACAACATATTCCATAGGGACCTCCTTTATTTTTCATATACAAACCATATTAACAGGGATAAACAGAGTGTCAATAGAGAATGTTAACTTTTTCACAAAGTTTTGATTATAAGCATATTCTAATAAACTTATAAATCGTAACTAATTTATTCTTAATTTGTTATATATGTGTATTTTGATGGGACACCCGTAAAAAATCTACATTTGTGATTTTTTTATCAATCTGCAGGTTTTTCATGTGCCTGTTTTGTAAGTTTTTGATATTTCGTGAATTATAGGTAAAGCCCTCTGTCAAGGATGTATGCTTCTACTCTCTCTGGAACGAGGTATTTTATACTCCTTCCCTCTTTTACCCTGTTTCTGATTTCTGTTGATGAAATATCAATCATTCTTGTTTCCAGGGGATACATCCCCTCCAGGTGTTCAAAATTGAAACCCTTTCTATTGAGTACATATACGGGGGTGGTTTTTAAAATCTCCTCCCATCTGTGCCACTTCTTGAAATCCTTTGCCTGATCTGCACCAATGAGCAGGCAAACCTCGCCAAAAATATTCTTCAGGTAATTGATGGTGTCAATTGTATATGAAACTCCACCCCTTTTAATCTCATAGTCACTCACATTTAGAAGAGGGTCACGGGCAATTGCAATTTCAACCATTTTCAGCCTGTCTTCGGCAGTGGATGTCTCAACCCCTACCTTGAAAGGAGACACATGGGCAGGGACAAGTATAATCTTTTTCAAACCCAGCAATTCAATCACATCTCTGCAGAGAATTAGATGGCCTGTATGTATCGGGTCAAATGTTCCACCAAAAATGCCGATCATCTCAACTTTTCAATTCTCTTTTTTGCCTTCTCCTTCAATTCTCCCTCAACAAGGCTGTAGGCCTTCCTTGCCTCGTCCTTTTCTCCTAGTTTCTCATAGCATTCACCCATCATAAAGAACACCTTGTCCTTCAGGGCTGTTCCCTTTTCCGCAAGTTTATCAAGATATATGAGGGCTGACCTGTATTTCCCAAGTTTCATATAGATCCTTGCAATCTCAAGGTCCTTCATATCCAGTTTCTTAATCAGTTCGTCCCTCTCCTTCTCCGCCTCTGACCTGAAGTCCGAGTTGGGGAATCTCAAAAGGAATTGATTGTAGGCATCAATTGCCTCTCTTGTAATCTTCTGGTCCCTCTGGGTTATTGGGGACATATGATACAGGCACTGCGCCTTTCTCAGGGTTGCCTTCTCAACATATGGACTACCAGGAAAGTTGGTTATAAGGAAGTTGTATTCATCAAGCGCAGTCTCATAATCCTTCTTCATAAAATAACTCTCAGCAATATAAAACTGAACCCTATCAAGGTATCTGCTCCCTGGATGCTCTGTAAAGAACCTGGAGAACACCTCAATTGCCTTATCATACTTCTTTTTTTCAAAGAGATTAATTCCCTTTTTCAGGTCCTCTTCAGGGGTTGTAGAAACGGGTTTCACATGCTTTGCACATCCCAGCACAAGCAAAATCATAATCACATTAATCCTTCTCAATTCAACCTCCCATCCTGTTACACAGTTCAATCCTCTTCTGTGCCTTCCTGACAATGGCATTGCTTGAAAACCTGTTCAGGTCTATCACCTTCCTGTAATAAATCTCTGCCTGCCTTGAATCATTCTTTGAGAAGGCAATATCTCCAAGGAGGAAGTATGCATCATCTATCAAGACCTCTGGAAGACCAATTTTTATTGTCTCTTTCAAAAACTCCTCAGCCATCACATAGTTGCCCTCTTTGAAAAACTTCTTTCCAAGAAGGAAGGAGACCTTCCCGAGTTCATACCTCACCTCCCATCCACCATTGATCTTCTCACCATTCTTCAGAACAGAATATGCATTTTCCAGATTACCAAGTTTCTGGAATGCCCTTGAGAGTTTAAGCCTTGTATCAATGTCTGTGGAATCGGTGAGCAGCCACTCCTCATAGTACTGGACTGCATCATCATAATCCTCCTTGTCATAGTAGTAGTCACCAAGATACTTCAGGTCCTCCTCTCCTTTATACTCAGGGTCAAGTTTCTTCAATGTGAGAATACACTGGACCGCTGCATACCTCCTTCCCGATTTCATTGCCTTTTCTTTATACTCCTCCACTATCTTCAAGCCATCCTTACACTTCTCAGGGTGCAACCTGCATAGTTTCTCTACGGTTTCTATGCCTTCAGCAGGGTGGTCTATCTTGAAGTGAATCTTTGCAAGCATCAAAAGTGCCCGTGCAGAAGAATCTGAGGAGAGAAGAGAAATAGCCTTCAATGGCTCCATCTTCTTCATATAAATTTCTGCCCTCTTTATCCTCTTCTCTGTTCTACTGCAACCTGCAAGGGCTATGATTATCAGGAGAAACCTAAAGTTTCTCAACAATCCTGCTCACGAGTTTTGAGAGTTTTGGTTCTGCCTCCTCTGCAATGGCAAGAATCTTCTCATGGCTCATGGGTTCAAGTGCATCAGGAAGCCCCATGTCAGTAACAACAGAAATCCCAAGGACCTTCATGCCCATATGCCTTGCAACAATCACCTCTGGAACAGTGGACATCCCAACTGCATCCGCACCAAGTATTCTCATCATCCTGTATTCTGCTGCTGTTTCAAGGTTCGGTCCTGGAACACCTATGTAAACACCCCTTCTAACCCTGATACCAAGTTCAATGGCTGTATCCTCTGTGAGTTCTACAAGTTCTTTGTCGTAGCAGTTATACATATCAGGGAACCTTGGCCCGAGTGAATCATCATTCTTTCCCCTGAGCGGATTTTCAGGAAAGAAATTTATATGGTCTGTTATAATCATCAGGTCCCCTGGTCTGAAAAGAGGATTGAGTCCACCACATGCATTGGACTCAATCAACGTGTGCACACCAAGGAACTTCATCACACGCACGGCAAATGTCACCTGTTCCATTGTATATCCCTCGTAGTAATGCAATCTTCCCTGCATTGCAACAACCTCTTTACCTGAGAGTTTACCAAAGATGAGTTGTCCCTTATGCCCCTTCACAGTTGAAACAGGGAAATGTGGAATTTCACCATAGGGAATTTCAATCCTCTCCTCTATCTTCTCCCCCAGGTTTCCAAGACCTGTCCCAAGGATTATACCAATCCCTGGCTCCATATCCGTGAACTTTCTGATACCTTCAATTGCCTCTTCTATTCTGCTTCTCAATTCCATATCTCCTCCTTTTTTAACATTCTCATATTATCCTTTTAATCCCCCGTGTCAATAGTGGGTAGATAGATGTTGATTCTTTGACACCTTATGATGTTACGTCCGTTACGGTCCTGTTAACCCGCCTGGTATAAAGGTTTAATTTATTTTATCACCACAGCCTTTTCAGTGTATTCTCTATTCCCAATCAGGATTTTAAGGAAGTATATACCTGCTGAAGGGGTGTACTCAATGTTGTGGAGCCCTGGGATTTCTTTGTCCTTATCAAACAAGAAAACCCTTTCCCCCAAAACATTATATATACCAATCCTCACATCTGACACCTTATTCAGGGTATAACTTATAACGATTCTCCTACCATCCTGTACTCTTAT
>QNDZ01000059.1 GCA_003646055.1 bacterium | reverse complement strand
GGCAATATCTTTTTGAAGAAATTGAAAACCATGAAAAATAGCAGAGTATTCTTTTTAGGATACAGAAAAGACCTTGATTCAATAATGAGAAACGCAGATGTTTTCGTATTCCCCACCAGGTATGAGCCATTCAGTCTTGTCATCTTAGAGGCAATGGCATCCGGTCTTCCTGTGATAACAAGCAAGCCTGAAATCTGTGGAGCAGCAGAACTCATAGAGGATGGTGTCAATGGCTTTTTAATGAGAGAGAATACTGACCCTTATGAATTGGTGGAGATAATTATAAATCTATACAAAAACCCATCACTCAAGAAGAGAATCGGAGAAAATGCAAGGAAAACCGCAATGAAGTACACCTGGAAGGAGATGGCAAAGAGATATGAAAAACTCTATATGGAAATCCTCGGATAAAATAGCACTGATTCTCTACCCGGTGCTTCTGGCAGTGATTTTATTTATTTTCTATCCACCTTTCTATGCCATAAGTGACGAACAGGCCTATCTTTCCACTGCTTATGCCCTGGGTAAAGGAACCCTTTTTCTTGATAACGCCGGATTAAAAAACTCTTTTGCAGGGATAACAACAAAATCTCATCTTATAAACAAATATCCCATTGGGAACTCTTTACTCCTCACCCCTTTTACTATAATCAACTGGAAATTTGGCTTCCTGAGAAATTATATCTTCTTCTTTGCTGGATTTCTTCTCTTCCTGAAGATATTTGACCACTATGGTATTGACAGAAAAATGGCTCTACTCTATCTACTCCATCCCTCCATTATATTGTATTCCAGAACCCTGATGAGTGATATTCCAAGCATGTTCTTTGCTCTACTTGGAGTTTATCTGATTCTCAAAAAGAAGTATTACCTTGCAGGTATCTCCCTTGGATTTAATCTACTTATTAGGTACACCAATTTACTTCTCCCTCTGGGAATCTGCACAGGCCTTCTTCTTGAGAAAAGGTCTAAGGATGCCTTAAAGATCTTGCCGGGTGTTTTTCTCGGGCTTGTCCTTTTACTGCTCTACAACTGGAAAGCATGGGGAGATTTTACCCTCCCCTTCATAAGAACCGGAGGAGGAACATTCTCAATGAAATACCTTAAGACATCAGGCCTGTATTACCTTATATCCCTGAATGTACTTTATCCATTCATGCTTGTTGTTACACTTGTCCAGGGCATAAAAAGGAAATTCACAGGTTTTCTGTTTACCACACTGATGTTTTTAATAACTTATTCATTTTACTACTACATTCATAAAGGAAGCAATCTGATTGAAACCCTTGTTATGGGTCAGAGGTTCATGCTTCCTGTAATACCCCTTATGCTTCTCCTCTATGCAAATTATGTGGATAGAGGACATTCCCTCAAGATTTCCCTGACATGGATTCTTCCTTTGCTTTTCATATTAGACATTGGAATGATATGGAAACACCAGATATACCTGAATAGGCATAGGAAAATGGCAGAAACGGTCTTAAATAAAACAAGAGGGAGTGACATCTTAATTCTTTCCTCCGAAACAATTGAACTGATTAACCCATTTATTTCCCAGCAAAACTGGGTCTCCCTTAATCAATTAAATAACATCAATCTCTCACAGTACAAAAACATATTCCTCGTTATCAGGCGTGAATCAGATAAAAATAATTTCCCGGATATTTCCAGAATTGCTCCAGTGAAATCCAGGCTCCCTATTTACATGGGGAAAGGGATTATTATTTACAAATTGATTCCTCCCATTGACAGAAAGGGTTAGCAATATATAAATTATACTATGAAAAGAGAGGATGTGGTTCTGGATTGGGTAAAGGTTGAAAAACCCCTTAAATTTGAAAAAATCTTTGGAAATTCCCACCCTGTGGAGTGTGAAATAGGATTTGGAGACGGTGCCTTCCTTCTCTACAAGGCACAGAACCATACCGACAGAAACTATATAGGAATAGATTATTCAATTGTCTCCGTAAGAAAAGCCTCAAAGAAGATTGAAAAACAGGGGTTGAATAATGTAAAATTGATACACCTTGATGCAGATTCAGCATTTCATCTTCTTATCCCTGAATGTTCCCTTGAAAGGATATACATCAACTTCCCTGACCCCTGGCCAAAGAAGAGGCACGAAAAGAGAAGGCTTCTTGATAGGTCATTTAATCTGTTAACTGCTTCAAGGGCAAAGAAGAATGCAAGGATGCACATATTGACTGATGACCCCTTTTACAGGGATTTCATCCTTGAAGAGGTACAGCACTACAGGGTATGGAGGCCTGTTTTTGAAAATGGGTACAGGATAAACCCTGAAGGCTATTTCCAGACCAAGTATGAAAAGAAGTGGAGAAGCATGGGTAGAGAGATATACTATATGGAATTCAAAAAAGTAGTTCACCCTGCTGTTGACCGGGTGATTGAAGAGGCCTCTATCCCGGATGAGGTTGTTCTTCCAGTATCATTGGATAGATTGAGGGAATTTATTCATAAACCCCTGATGTTTGACCATTCTGTAGCAAAAATCATAAGGATTAAGGAACATCCCGATGGGATAAAACTTGATGTTGTGTTAAAGGATTACACCCTTTTCCAGAAAAAGAACCTCCTTGTTAAGCCTGATAACAACAGTATCAGATTGATCATCCCTGAAGATGTCTTCAAAGGCAAGTCCCTTGAACTCCTTATAAAAAGCATTTCTGAACAATAATGCGAAGAGAACTCAACCTACCCCTCCATTATGGAAAACCACCCAGATGGCTTTTCCAGAAAATGGTGAGATTATCAAGGGCAATCATTGAAACCATTCTGCTTGACCATCCACCAGCCTTCATTATGAAAAAATTCTCCGATCCTTTCTGGTTTCAATCCTTTGGATGCATACTTGGTTTTGACTGGCATTCAAGTGGACTTACCACCACTGTTCTTGGCGCTGTCAAAATTGCCCTCAAAGATTTGAATGCAGGACTTTTCTTATGCGGTGGAAAGGGGAAAACTGCCCGTAAAACACCTGAGGAGATTAAATTTATAGGAGATGAAACAGGGGTTGATGCTGACAACCTTATAAGAATAAGCAGACTTGTTGCAAAGGTTGACAATACCCTGATTCAGGATGGATTCAATATCTACCATCATACAATAATGTTTGATACTGAAGGCGCATGGGCAGTAATTCAACAGGGAATGAATACAAGAGAAAGGAAGGCAAGAAGATACCACTGGAACGGCAGCGGAATTAACTCATTTGTTGATGAGCCCCATTCGGGTATAATTTCTGAAGGATTCTTCTCTCCTCTAAACCTTGTTCACAGAGATTCCAGGGGTAATAGAAACCTTATACTTGAACTTTCTCAGCGGCTTCCTGAGGAAAACATCAGGGAGATAGAAACGATAAAAAAATCCCTACCTGATAGACACAACATTGAGGTAGAAGATATACATCCAGAAAGGCTTTACAAAATATTCCTGAAGACCTATGAGAATCCACCTGAAGATTTTGAATCTCTTCTGCTGAAAAATGGCATGGGTCCAAAATCAATAAGGGCACTATCCCTTATCGGTGAGTTGATTTACGGAGAAAAACCATCATACGAGGACCCTGCAAGATTCTCATTCGCCCATGGAGGTAAGGATGGAATACCCTATCCTGTTGATAAAGAACTGTATGAAAAGACAATAAACTTCTTTGAAGAAACAGTGAAGAGGGCAAAGGTTGGTGATAGGGAAAGGATAAAACTACTGAAGAAAATCAAAGAACTTTAGAACGCAAGATATTCTTCAACTCCCTGCTTAGTTTTCTATAATCAAAATACCTCTCTGCAATTGATAAACCCAACATTCTTTCATTCATCTTTCCCCTGTGTTCTAACAGATAAGCAATCCTCCGTGCTACCTTTGAAGGGAAATCCCTATCATAACTCCCCCTGTAATGAACAATAAATTCGGGTTTAAGATACTTCACACACTCAGGGACATCAGTTGAGAAAATATATCTGCCTGTTGCAAGGAAAGGAGGAATTTTACCCCCAAGCCTGACCCTACCAATAGCATCATTGGTCTGGAGATTGATGGCAAATGTAATCCTCTGGAGTAACTCTGGAAATCTCCTGTATTCTGTCCAGCCCTCAACAAAGTCAACTTCAACACCCGCATCCCTGGACATTTTTCTCAATATCCTGTACACAGAACCCTCACCTGCAATCAATCCCCTTGCCTCAATTCCCAGCTTCTTCAATTCAATCAGAACCTCTATAACCTCACTCCCACTGATTCTCCCTGTCCTCATATCCCTGTGGAATGTTCCTGTGGTACCAACAACAATCCCCTCTGGAATGGCAGTATATTGTGAATAAAGTTCAAAGTCCACCCCATCCCTTATAACATAAATCTCCTCAACTTTATCCATCAATATCTGCCTCAATGTCTCTGTTCTGGGTATCACCAGGGATGCATTCCTGAACAGCCAGTTCTCAAGAAGACATACCAGCCCGGTAAAGAATCTTGAACGGAATGAACGTGAAAGTTCACACTGTAAATCACCTGTATCATATACAATCTTAATTGGAAAGAATGTACTCCTGAGCATGGCGAGTATTATGCAAATTGTGTCAAAACCAACAAAGTAAACCACCCTTTCAAGTTTGAAGAAAAGCGCATGAAGAACGGCAAGATAATAAAAAAGCCTGTTCTCCCTGAAAATCACATTGATATTATTAATATCCCTGAAAAGATAAAACGCCCTGATACCATCAGGTGATTCTTTTTCTCCTGATACCAGAACAGTGATTTTTTCCATTGACCAGATTATAAATAAAATTTTACTGAGGTCAACTTATATAATTAAATGTGAACACCAGGTGGCATGATTTCACTTCACCGATACAATTGACACACATTCATTTTTTGGTATATTCTTTCATATGAACTTTGAAGATAAACTTAAAAGACTGGAGGAAATAGTCCACCTCCTTGAAGATGAGAAGACTCCTCTTGAAGAAGCACTTAAACTCTTTGAGGAAGGGAATGCCCTCTTTAAGGAACTAAAGGCCTATTTGAAAAAGGCAGAGGAAAAGATTGAAATCCTGATAAAAGACCAGATGGGAAGTTTGACAACGGATGAAGACGAAGAAGTTCCTTGAGAGGCTAAAAGTAGAGGTGGATACATATCTGGACAAACTTCTGCCTCCTGATACTGCTTATCCCTCTGTAATACACGAAGCTATGAGGTACAGTATCTTTGCAGGAGGAAAGAGGATAAGACCTATCCTACTTCTGGTTTGTTACCAGGCAACCGGTGGCAAAGAAATAGAAAAGGTAATGCCATTTGCATGTGCACTTGAACTCATTCACACCTACTCACTCATTCACGACGACCTTCCCGCAATGGACAATGATGACCTGAGGAGGGGTAAACCCACATCCCACAAGGTTTTTGGTGAAGCAATAGCAATACTTGCAGGTGATGGGCTCTTTTCCCATGCCTACTACTTGATGACACTTACAGATGTAAATAAAAACAGACTTCTTGATGCCATAAAAACAATTTCAAATGCGGTTGGTTCCCTGGGAATAGTGGGTGGACAAACAATGGATATAAAGATGAAAGGAGAAAAACCAGACCCCAAAACTTTGAGGTATATTCATTCAAGAAAGACTGCCTGTTTCATCTCTGCATCATGTGAGATTGGAGGAATACTGGCTGGAACCTCAAAGAAAAAGCGTGAGGCACTCAGGAAGGGTGGTCTGTATCTTGGCATGGCATTCCAGATTATTGACGACCTTCTGGATGTTATAGGTGATGAGAAAAAGGTTGGTAAGAGATTGAGAAAGGATAAGGACAAGGTTACCTATCCAGCACTGTATGGTATTGATGGCTCCAGGTTCAGGGCAAAGGCCTACACAGAACTTGCCATCAGGAACTTCCAGAAACTTGGTAATGCTTCAGACAAACTTATAGAGATATCAAAATACCTTGAACAAAGGATGTTCTGATGGGATTCTATCATAATTATAATGTCATAATTGTAACAGCACTGTGCATTGTTTCTGCACAACTTCTTAAAGTTATCAATTATGTTCTGTCACACAGGAAGATAAATTTTGTGAGATTTGTGGAAACTGGAGGAATGCCAAGTTCTCATTCTGCCTCATCAGCAGCCCTTACCACACTGATATGGCTTAGAGAGGGTGCAACATCAACTGTATTTGCACTGGCATTGTTTCTCACCACATTCATAATGTATGAGGCTGCAGGTGTAAGAAGGGCCGCAGGAAGACAGGCAAAATTGCTCAACGAACTGGTTGATGACCTGTACAAGCACAGACCAATAAAGGAACAGAAACTTAAAGAACTCTTAGGGCATACCCCATTTGAGGTCTTCATGGGAGCCCTGTATGGGGTGGTGTTCGCAATTGCTTTTTACAAGTGAGGTGAAAAATGCTTGAAAAGGTTGACTTTCCTTCTGATGTCAAAGGCTTGAGTATAAAAGAACTCCAGGAACTTGCCTCTGATTTACGCAAGGAGATAATAAGGGTAACTTCAAAGAACGGTGGACATGTTGCACCAAACCTGGGGGCAGTTGAACTGGTGATTGCCCTTGCATATGTCTTTGACCAGCCTGTGGATAAGGTTATATGGGATGTAGGACACCAGGCATATGCCCACAAACTTATTACCGGCAGAAAAAAGGCATTTGATACGCTTCGTCAATATGGCGGAATTAGCGGTTTCCTCAAGAGGGATGAAAGCATATATGATGTTTTTGGAGCAGGTCATGCAAGCACCTCAATCTCTGCTGCACTTGGTTTCTCTGTGTCAAGGGATATGAAAAAAGAAGATCATCACATTGTTGTGGTGGTTGGAGACGGCGCACTCACTGGTGGAATGGCACTTGAAGGTCTCAATCAACTCGGTCATCTTAGAAAGAATATGCTTGTAATCCTGAATGATAACAAGATGTCTATCTCCCCAAATGTTGGTGGGCTCAAAAATTACCTGATAAAACTCCAATCCGCACCTGTTTACAACAGACTCAAGGATGATGTCTGGGACCTTCTGGGAAAACTCCCTGCAGGACTCAGCCAGAAGGCAAGGGAGGCTGCAAGCAAAGTATCAGAAGGGCTCAAAAACCTACTCGTTCCCAATCTCCTCTTTGAAGAACTTGGAATAAGATACTTTGGTCCTATAGATGGGCATAACCTTCCTGAACTCATTGAAATCCTTAAGAAACTGAAAAATATAAAAGGGCCTAAACTCCTCCATGTTCTCACTGTAAAGGGTAAGGGTTTTGAACCTGCTGAAAAGATGCCCACCCTGTTCCATGGACTTGGTAAGTATGACCCTGAAACAGGCAGACCTTTGAAAAAGGGAGAGACTCCAAGTTACAGCAAGGTTTTTGGAAGAACCCTCACAGACCTGGGTAAAACAGACCAGAAGGTTATTGCAATAACCGCAGCAATGCCTGAGGGAACAGGGCTTGACATCTTCAGGGAGGAAATACCTGAGAGGTTCTACGACGTTGGTATTGCTGAACAGCATGCAGTAACATTTGCTGCTGGCATGGCAGCCTCGGGGCTTAAACCCTTCTGTGCCATATATTCAACATTCCTTCAGAGGGCATTTGACCAGATAATCCACGACGTAGCAATACAGAACCTTCCTGTGAAATTTGCCCTTGATAGAGGCGGGATAGTTGGTGAGGATGGACCAACACACCATGGTGTATTTGATCTTTCATACCTCAGAATTATTCCAAACATGATTGTGATGGCACCAAAGGATGAAGCAGAACTCCAGAGAATGATAAAAACTGCCCTTGATTATGATGAAGGTCCCATTGCCTTCAGGTATCCCAGAGGAAGAGGGCTTGGTGTTAAACTTTACGAAAAACCTGAACCAATACCAATAGGTACATGGGAGGTACTGAAAGAGGGAGAAGATGTTTTGATTCTGGCTGTCGGTTCAATGGTTCAACCTTCCCTTGAGGCAACAGAACTTCTGAAGGGAATAAATCCCACGGTTGTGAATGCAAGGTTCATCAAACCCATAGATGAAGAACTTCTTAGAAAACTCATAAAAAACCATAAAATTATAGTAACTGTTGAAGACAATGCCCTGATGGGTGGATTCGGGAGTGCCATCCTTGAAACACTGAACAGGTGGAGAATAAAGAGGGATGTTCTCAATCTTGGCATCCCTGACAGGTTCATTGAGCACGGTGCAAGAACTCTACTCCTTGAGAAACTTGGGCTTTCAAAAGAAGGAATTGCCTTAAAGATAGAAGAATTTATCAATGCGGGGTAAAACACTTAAAAGCACCCTCTCCATAACGGGGAAAGGAATCCATACTGGAGAGGAGACAAGGGTATTTATACATCCTTCCACATCAGGTAAGATTGAATTCAAAAGGAATGGTGTGATAATTCCTGCCACTATAAGTTATGTGGTATCCAGTGAGCATGGCACTGACATAGGGAAGGATGGGATTGTGATTAAAACAATAGAACATCTTATGTCTGCAATAGTGGGGGCAGGTCTGACCAGCCTTTTGATTGAGGTGAAAGGGGTTGAGATACCCATACTTGATGGTAGTTCTCTGCCATTCCTTCAAATGTTTATTGATGCAGGATTTGAAGAAATAGACCTGTCCCCCACCCCATCAAGACCCACAAGACCCATAACAATCAAATCAGAGGGTTCTCTAATTCAGGCACTACCCTTTGATGGCTTCTCCGTTACATATGTTGTTTCCTACCCCTATCCACAACTCTATATGCAGTTCCATACCTTTGATTCAATGTCTCATTACAGTGAAGAAATTGCCCCAGCAAGAACCTTCGGGATACTGGAATGGGCTGATGAGTTAAGGGAAAAGGGTTTGATAAAGGGTGCCTCCATAGAGAATCTTCTCCTCTACAACAATAAAGGGCCTGTGAATGAACCAAGATTCAAAAATGAAGTTGCAAGGCATAAAATACTTGACTTTATAGGGGATATTGGTTTATTATCAACCAGACCAGAAGGTAATTACTTTATAATAAAAGGTGGGCATAAACTCCACCTTAAACTTGCAGAAACCCTTGCAAAGGAG
>QNDZ01000058.1 GCA_003646055.1 bacterium | reverse complement strand
TAATCCATCATCTTTGAGGATGTTCCCCAGTGCAGTTGCATGGATTTCCACGCCTGGGGTTGGTGAGAAACTGCCGTTTTTCAGATTGAATGGGGTAGGGTATATGTCGTGAAACTCAGTTATGGTAACTCCAACAAGGACAATTTTGCCCTTCAGTTCTCCGTGTTCAAGGATTGTATTGAACACATTCACATCATTGGCAGAATCCTCAATGTCAGGAATAAGAAAGGTTTCATCGTCAAGGATTGTCCACATGGGATATGTCTTGAAGGAGCCAGCAGGTCCATAATAATATAGATAGTCAATGTACCTGCTGGTTTTTTTATCCGTTATTTCAGCAAGGGACAGGGCAAATGACTGGTAACCCTTTTTACTCCTGAAGAGATAACGTCTTATCACGCCATCCCTGTCAGGAATCACATTCCCAAATCCTGTTTTCGCATGATTTTTGAGTAGGGGAATTGGTGAGATTTCTCCGTCCTTAATAAGTTTTGTTGCCAGGACAACATTACGTGTATTCTTTATTGCCTCTGAAAATATAGAATCGTTTGAAGGGTCTCTGTCGGATACATCAAATTCAATGTCAAATCCCACACCACGGACACCTGCTTTTTTGAGGTTTTCAAGAAGTTTTGCATATATATTCCTTGGATATGGGAACTGCATGTTCAGGTGGGAGTATGTTTCATCATCAATTGCAACAACCACAATATCATCAGGGGGCATTTCCTCACCCCTCACCCTGAATCTGCTGTCAATAAGTTTGAGTTCCAGATACCTAACAGGCCCTGAATAGGTGATGAGAAATGAGAGAATTAATACAACTAATAGATGGAGAGTTTTTTTCAATATGGTAACCAGACCTGTTTATCTTTGGGATATTCTATTTTGAATCCTGTTGTTTCCACAAAGGTTTCCTGTGGTGAAATTTTCAATTGCCAGTAGGCAAGCCCCTTATCCTTGTTTACTGAATCAGGTTTTACAGAGAAGAAAACATCCTTTACGGTTATATCGGATACGCGTGGAACAGGGATACAATCTATGAAATTTACATCTATTTCTCTATCAAGCCCATTCCTTATCAGGTTTCTGTATCTGTACTCAACCTTTTTCTTTTTACTGAAAACACCACCCTTATCAAAAAACTTCCTGATGCGGTTTCTTTCAACCTTTATCCTGTTATCAACACCGCATGATATCTTTATCTTTTCTCCAGGGGTGAATTTATCTATTTTCCCATTGCCAGTGTATTCAGAGCCCACAAACATTGAGGCATCCCCCGGTAGATACACATTTTTTGTCTTGTTTTCTATCTCTGCTTTCAGGAAGGCTGCCTCCATTTGTTTTGGAATAACATAGTAGAAGAATTTTGCATCAAACTCGTTGGAATTTATTAAAATATCAGTGGGAGATTTTCCTGAAGGAATTGTTCTTGTTCCAGGAATTCCATATGTGACTGAGATACCAGAGGAGCGTATATCCAGTTTATTTGAAATAAACTCCCTTTCTTCTTTGGGAACCACAGACAAATATTCTGTTTTCGTGAATGTCTCCTTTCCTTTGGCCTTCGGAGGCTGAGAAAAAGATTCCAGATACCATGAGCACGGTTCAGGAGGATTAATATCTTTTATGCGGGATTTTGTTGATAATGTAAGATGAATATCTTTCCAATCCTCTCCAGTGGTTTGTCTAATCTTCCCGTGATATTCAAGAAGGATTTTACCTTTATCAGGGAATGCCCTTACAATGTAGTTTACCATCCATTTTACATCACTCACCACATATTCAAGTATAAATCTGCATGTTCCAGCCCTTTTTACTAAAGCAGGAAACTCAATGTAATGATAAGTGGTTTTCGTTTTTAAGTCATTAAGGGTTCGCTTCAGTCTTTTTAAGATATCGTTTAATCTTGTCTGTCTTTTTTGGGTGGTCTGTTTTTCCCTGTTAATCCTTTCAAGTTCTGATGATAGGAATTTAAGTGTCTTTGTCCATGCAAGTGTGGAGGTTTTTCCTGAATACAATTCCTGTGAGTATTTCTGGGGCATTGTTACTTTGATTGAATTTACAAACTCTTCTTCTGCCTTCAATACATCAAGTTTTTTTGTTAAAAGGTCAATTTTATCCTGAATAGTCTCAATACTATCTTCAAAAACCTTTATTTCTTCCTTGAATACAGTATCCGGATAAACCCTGATGACCCTCACCTCACCCACAGTGACATATTCAGGGGCTCTTATCCTTATACTTCTTTCGTCAATTCCCCCTGGAATCAGGTTTGACCTTACTGTGTATTCCCCTGTTGAGAGATTTTTGACTGCCTCCCTCACAATCTTTGCCGAAGTTGTATAAACAGTAACTTCTTTCACCTTGAAATTGAGTGTCAAAGAAATTAAAATTAGTAACATAAGCACCTCCTTAGAGTTTTATTAATTCTGGTTTCATTGTGTTGAGGTCAAGTATAACAAGGGTTTTTTCATGAGCAAGGTATCCTGACAATGCACCTGGATTAATTACAAGGGTTTTATCTTCATCAATGTAGACCCTGTGTGTGTGTCCAAAGAGAATCAGGTCAAAGTCTTCCCTTTTGAACCTGTTTAACTGGAACGGTTCATGCATCATCAGAATTTTTTTGCCATTATAAACAATCCTGTGTGGTCCTTTGAATATCCTGAATCCCCTTTCAGAAAACCTTTCCTTCAGGAGAAGTTTGTCACCGTCATTGTTCCCGAACACAGCGTAAACACAGGGTACATCAAGTTCCTTCACCATGAATGGAGAGATTATGTCGCCAAGATGGAAAACACAGGAAATCCCCCTTTCTTTGAGTATCTTTATTCCCTCTCTCAATGCAGGGATGTTGTCGTGTGTATCAGAAATAATCCCGATTACCATAAAACCTCTCCTTCCTTGAGAATGAAATATTTTCCACCCAGTGAAGGGACATAGGGTAGATATCCAGACTTAACAAGTACAACAATATTTTCTGGCCATTCACCTTTCTCCCTTCTATACTTCACTGCTGCATACAGAATAACACGGGAAATTCCCTTCACTGCCTTTTCCCTCATCCATTTGTTTCCAGTTGAGTTGTAAAGGTCTTCCCAGAATTTTAATGTCATCTCAGGTCCTTTCTCCTTTTGTAAACACCAATTAGCAAACTTGAAGGCCATACCCCTTTTGGTCTCAAAAAGGCTTGCAACCATAAACCACCTGTATGCCATGTCGTATTTTTCTGCAAGGTAGAGGATGAATCCCTTCATAAATGGAACATACCAGTTGGTAGGGTTGTTATAGATCCCCTTATCCAGCAGTTTCATGGACATCTCCAGAGAATGCAGGTCATCAAAGAGAAACATACCACCTGTTGTGTATGCATTGACGAATTTTGGATCAAGGTCGGTTATAACATTGAACATGTGATAAAGGTATTCAAGGCTTCCGTGCTTTAACTTCTGTCCACCATAGTAAACACCACCCCTTATCCAGAGAAGGTCTGCAAGGAAGTTATTGTAACCACATGCCACACCCTGTATAAATTTACCAGAGGGGAAGAAGAGGAGTTTTTCACCTGTAAATGATTTCTTTCTGTCTTCAAAAGACTTTACAAAGAGCACAGATACGAATAGTGAGATTATGATTATCACGAAGCCCCCCAGTTTCTTCATCAGTAGAACTCCCTCTTTTCAAAAAGCATGGTGGCAATCGTTAGAAGAAAAACAACATACATGATGCTGTAGGAAGGTGCAAACAGATAAAGCCCTTTATCAATGGGTAGATTATAGAGTATCTCTGTTTTTACATTGGTAAGGGTGAAGTTGGGAAGGAAGTAATAGAGAAAGTTTGCGATATAGGTGAAAATGGGCAATTTCACCATCTGGCTTAATTCTTTGAGGTAATTGGAGGTGTTTGCTATGATGTATATGAGCATGGAGATGAGCCCTGATGTGATGGGGGTGGTGAATGTTGAGAGAAGGATTGCAACACCATTCAGTATAAGCATCTCAAAGAAGAGGAAGAAAAACCATACAAATACCCTCCAGAACACAAAGTGGAGGTATATCTTTGAAAAGAGAAAGATTGTAAGAAATAGTAGGAATTGAATTGAAAACACAAGGAGGGTTAGACCAAAGAGTTTCCCGATTAGAAACTCTGAAATCCTTACAGGTTTTGTAACAACTGTGTAAATGGTTTTTCTTTCAATTTCATCATAGAGGATCCTTGTTCCAATGAATATGGTTAAAAGAACAGAGAACACCTCAACAAGGGCAAGACCAAAGTCTGTTATAACCCTGTAGGATTCTCCAATGCTTATGGGCACAAGTATTCTGGAGGCAGCAATCAAAAGGAAGCCAGAGATGGAAACAGAAAGGAGTGTTTTGTCCCTCAGCCCTTCCTTAAATGTATTTATACCTATCCCAAGTATGCTCTTCATTGTGCCTCCAGTGTTTCCATAAAGTGTTCTTCAAGCGTTTTTCGGTAAGGTGCCACAGATATAATCCTTCCACCTTTCTCAATAACAAAACTTACCAACCTGTCCTTCTCCTCCTCGCTGGTTAGCCTGAGCATGAGTTTATCGCCAGACCTGAATACCTTCCCAAAGGTTTCAAGGGTCTTTTCATCCAGTCCCTCTATTGTGACTTCTATAAATCTTACCTTCTCCTGTAAGATTTCTGATAGAACACCAGTGCTCACAACCCTTCCCCTGTAAATAATAGCAACCCTGTCACATATCATCTCAACATCAGGAAGGATGTGAGAGGAGAAGAGGATGGTTTTACCTTCAGATTTCAGTTTGAATATCCAGTCCTTCATCTCCTTTCTCCCTATGGGGTCAAGACCGCTCATTGGTTCATCAAGGATAATAAAATCAGGGTCGTTCAGAATTGCCTGTGCAAACCCTACCCTCTGGAGCATGCCCTTTGAATAACTTCCAACCTTTCTATGCATGGCATGTTCCAGGCCAACCATTTCAAGTATTTCTTTTATTTTTTTAGCTGTTATGTGTTTATTAAAGAGATGGGCATAAAAACTAAGCAACTCATATCCTGTAAGATGCCTGTAGAAGTAAGGGTTTTCGGGTAGAAATCCAATTCTCTCCCTCCGGGAAATATCCAGGGGTCTTCCGAACAACCTAATCTCTCCTCCATCAGGTTTCAGAAGACCAACTATGGATTTGAGAGTTGTTGTTTTACCAGCACCATTAGGTCCAAGAAGCCCGAAAATCTCACCCTGCTTCACAGCGAAACTGATATCTTCAACTGCCCTTACCCTTTTTCTCAGAAAGGGCGACCTGTAGTATTTCTTAAGGTGATTCACTTCAAGGATGTTCATCCCCACACCCCCTTTATGGGAGTTCCACAGTATGGGCATTTACCATCCACAAGATTATTTTCAACCACCATAAAACCCAATCTCCTTATCAAGGTTCTTTTACATTTCGGGCAGTAGGTGTTTTCACCAGGATGACCAGCGGGTACATTCCCTATATAAACATAATGCATTCCCAGATTTAGCGCAAGTGCCCTTGCCCTCTCAACCGTGGATACGGGTGTTGGAGGCAGGTTAGTCAACTTGTAGGTGGGGAAGAACCTTGAGAAGTGAATGGGTATGTCCCTGCCAAGATTGGATTTAATCCATTTCACCATCCTTTTAATTTCATCAAAATTGTCATTCACCTGTGGTATAACAAGGTTTGTGATCTCAAGATGAACCCCTTCTCTGTGTAATGTTTTTAATGTTTCAAGAACAGGTTCAAGATGACCCATTGACATATCCTGATATGTTTTTTCATTGAAGAATTTCAAATCAATGTTTGCACCATCAAGGTATTTTGTAAGTCTTAAAAGTGGTTTCTCATTAAGGTAACCATTTGAGTGATATATATTCTTAATCCCATATTTTTTTGCCTTTTCAGAGGTATCAAGCATGTATTCGTAAAAGATTCCGGGTTCAGTATATGTATATGCTATTGAGGAGATATTATATTTTCTTCTGTAGTAGAGAACATTCTGAACAATATCCTCTGGTGAAAGTTCCTGATTAACGGTTTCATCAGGCGATTTCTGGGAAATCTGGTAGTTTTGACAGAACTTGCACCTGAAATTGCAACCAGCAGTTGCTATGGAAAAGGCAGTGGTTCCTGGTAAAAAGTGGAACAAAGGCTTTTTTTCAATGGGGTCAATATGTACAGCGCAGGGATTCCCGTAAGCAAGAGAGTATAGTTTACCGTCTATGTTTTTCCTTGCCCTGCAAAATCCTATTTCTCCGGGTCTTAAAACACATTCATGGGGACAATTTGTGCATCTTACCTTTTTATTCTCCAGTTTTTCATAAAAGTATGCCTCTTTTGTATCCTTTTTTGTGGAAAGCCCTGTTCCAGTCAGGATTGTGGCGCTGATTATCAACTTCAAAAAGTCCCTTCTATCCATGGTCTATTTCTTCTTAATACTATAAAATGGGATAAATTGTTCTGGAAACGTTTCAAAACTGATGTTGTTTGTATAAACCATGGTCTCCACCCTGTTATAGAGCGGAATCAGTGGCATTTCTTCAAAGAGCATCCATTGAATCCTGTCAGAGTTTTTCTTCAATTCTATGAAACTTTCAGGCTTAACCCCCTTGAGGTAATTTCTTATCCTTTTTGAATTAACAAATTCCTCAAAAACATTCAACCATACACCGACTATATCATTGGGGTCAAAAAATACAGTGATTATAAACATGTCTGCCTGTTTTATCTTCTTCATCCATTCTTCAATATTATTTACAGAGATAAGTTTTGTATTTATATTGTAAGGCTCAAGGGCATTTTTTATCATTTCTCCTTCGTTCTTGATGGTAATCCAGTGGACAAGTGATAGTGTTACAGGTTTTTTCAATGGTTTAATACTCGCCTTTTTGCAGAGATTCTCAAGTGAATCCTCTATTACAGGTGAGTAAAAATTACTGAGGAGTGGAACAAACTGGTAAATCATTTCCCCTGATGGTGTAAAATCAAGTTTCCTTGTTGCATAATAGATGATATGCCTGATTTCCTTTTCCAGCCTTCCAGGATTGCTGAATGCAATGTATTTCAGTGCGTATGTCTTTACTCTTCTGGTATTCAAGCCTCCGGGTAACTTATCCATGTTTATTCCTGGATTTATCCTGAATGCCACTCCATAATTTACCCCAGAGAGTGCCTCAACCCTTTTTTCTGCATCCCCAATTGATATTATGTATTGATACTCAAATGGAACGGGATTTCTGTATCCCCTGAATCGCTTCAGTATAATGGTGTCAGTCTTTGCACTGTAAAGAAAATAAGGCCCCGTGCCTTCAAGGGTTTTAGATACAATGGGAACTGAAGAAACCATGGGAAGAAATAAAGGATTGTTTCTGTGAAGGATGAATTTCACTGTAAAACTATCAAGCGGTACTATGCTTTTAATATAGAAGTTTCTTTTTTCATCGGGATTTTTCTCCATATAGTTTTTGAATGAGTAAACAACATCCCCTGCAGTGAATCTGGTACCATCGTGGAATACTGCGTTTGTGACAAGGTGAAAGACCCATGTGGTATCATCAATGGTAACCCATGACTTTGCCAGTGCAGGAATATATCCATTCACCTTTACCCAGACAAGAGGTTCATAGAGGGTGAATCTTGCCTGGTATTCAGGAGGAAGTGGGGTTCCATATGGGCTTAAATTGTGCCATGGGCTTGAAAAGAATATGTACAGGGCATCATTGTGCCTGAAGCAACAGGTGAATAAAAGAATGAGTGGTATAATCAGTCTCTTGACCACATCCCCATCCTTTCTCTGACTATTTGCATGGTTTCACGGGCAAATTCCCTTGCCTTTTCAGCACCCTCTTTGAGTATGGAGTTAACATCCACGCTCTTTAATTCTTCCCTCCTTTTTCTGAATTTGTCAAGAAACTCATTCATTATTTTTGCAGTTTCTCGTTTGCACTGGACACAACCTATCTCTCCTGCACGGCACTTTTTTTCAAGATCTTTAGTGCCATCCTCATCAATGGCACTTCTATAGGCAAAGACAACACAACCCTCAGGATGGCCAGGGTCATCTTTCTTGATTTTTTCTGGGTCTGTGAACGCCTGCATAATCTTTTTCTCCACCTCTTCTGGAGGTTCAGTTATGTAGATTGCATTGCCATATGATTTTGACATCTTCCTTCCATCAATACCTGGTATTCTTTTTGTCTTTGTGAGTATGGGTTCAGGCTCAGGGAACGTTTCACCATAAAGGTGGTTGAACCTTCTTGCTATCTCTCTGGTGAGTTCAAGATGGGGCAATTGGTCTTCACCAATGGGAACCTTTTGTGGCCTGTAAATAAGAACATCAGATGCTTGAAGAACAGGATAACCTAATAAACCATATGAAATTTTATCCTCCATATGAAGGTCTTTCACAACCTCTTTGATAGTAGGATTTCTTTGAAGCCTTGGTATTGTTACCAGCATGGAAAACAGAAGATGTAATTCTGCATGTTCCTTTACATCAGACTGGACAAAAAGAACAGACTTTTCAGGGTCTATTCCTACGGTGAGCCAGTCTAAAACAGTTTCCCTTATCAGTCCTCTAAACTTTTTTGATTCAGGATACATTGTTGTTAATGCATGCCAATCAGCCACTTCATAGAAGCATTTATATTCGTCCTGGAACCTCACCCAGTTTACAAGTGCACCGAAATAATTCCCGATATGTATTCTGCCAGTTGGTCTCAGTCCGCTCAATACACGTTCCATATCACCTCCCTGATATCTTTTTTAACATTATAAGTATGTAGATAACAAATACCAGCAACCCTACTATCAGAAGAGGGTGAAAGGTTCTGTATTTTCTTCTTTCAAACCTTCTTTTCAACATCTTTGTTTCTCAGGATATCAAGACTGAACATATCCACAATTCCCATGAATTCAGATAGGGAGCGTGAAATCGTTTCAACAAATCCCTCAAATTCGTTCATTGTATGGAGAATATTGTTTATAGAATCAAGGAGTTCTCCTACCTTTTCACCATTCTGTATTGCACCATTAAGTGAAGATTTGATGTCTTTCCTTATTTTCCTTATCTCTTCTATTCCCCTTCTCATGGACTCCATACTTCCCTTGGTTATTGAATTGAGTTCCTCTATTTCACCAGAAAGGAAAGATAGGAATTCGCCCAGTGAAAGGGAAAACTGGGATATCTTCTTAAGGGATTTTTCATTCTTTTTTATGTTTTCAACAAGTTCACCAAGTATATG
>QNDZ01000057.1 GCA_003646055.1 bacterium | reverse complement strand
TTTATCAGGTCTCCCTTTTTTAGATTTATTATTCTCACCCTGTCAATATCAGTAACAAGGAGGAAACTATCCACTATCCACATTCCCTTTGGTGCATCAAGCCCTGTGATAAAATCCTTTTTTACAATCGTTCCATCCATCTTGAGTTTTGCAATATACCCGTTCTCATCCTTCTTTGTCGGAGAACCATTTATACAGGAGACATAGATAAATTCTCCATCAGAAATCATGCTTTCTGGTGTATCAAAACCAGATAAGGTAAGTGAAAGCAGTAAAAACACCATAACCATCCTCCTTTGTTAAACACTTAATCCCTTTTTCCTCAGTGTTTTCCTCAATGCCTCAACAATCTCTGGGTCAAATTCCTTTTCTGCACCAGATTCAATCTCCTTGAAGGCAGCTACTTCATCCTTGCCTTCCTGGAGCAGCTCATCAAACCTGTTGGCAACTGCAATAATCCTTGAACCTATGGGTATTTCACTCCCCTTAAGCCCTTCAGGTTTTCCTGAACCATCATAATGTTCAGACATATATCTAACATACCTGCTTGCTGTCTTGAGAAACTTAATAGGGGCAAGAATCTTTTCACCTGTTATGAAACTCTCCTTCTCATTGATCACCTTTCCTATATCATGAAGGAGCGCAGCATATCTTACATCGTTCAAATCACTTTCGTCCAGTTTAAGTTCACCACCAATCCTTGTGGCTATTTCAGAAACACGGAGTGAATGTTCCCTTATGCCAGGGTCTTTTGTCTCCTCTATAAGCATAAGGGAGAGAACAGCCTCAATGTAACTGGACTTTAAACTTTCAAAGAGCATTGCATTGTGCAGGGAAACTGAAACATAGGATGCAATGGTTTCAAAAAGGTCTCTCAAAGACTGCACCCCTTCCTTCTTCACACAAACCACACCAAGGTCCTCATTCCCAAACCTTATGGGGGCACATATGGTTTCGTCAAAGGTCCATGCACCCTTATTATCCAACTCACCAAAGGGCTTTGAACCTATCGCCACAACACCCCCAACCTCAAGTGGAAATGCACTGTCCGTTTTTCTCACAACAAGCGTCTTCTGTTTCCTGTCCATAAGCAGGAGTGCACAGGCATCTGCATCTGTTGTGTTTTTTGTTTCCTCAAAGATAATCCCTATGAGTTTTGACAGGTCAATCTCTGATGAGAGTCTTCTTGAAAACTCATTCAAACGCTGAAGTTCCTGAATCTTCTCCTCAAGTTGTTTGTCAACCAGTGCTTTCTTCTCCTCAAGTATCCTGTTGGCCTCCTCAAGTGCCTCATTCACCTCAGTGAGTTCGGTCATCAGTCTTCTCTTTTCCATTATCAGGTGCCTTCTCTCAAGTGCATTCTTTACTATTGTCTTCAACTGCTCTGAGGAATCAAAAGGCTTGCTAATGTAATCGTATGCACCCTCTCTCACAGCGGCAACTGCTGTTTCAAGGGATGCAAACCCTGTCATCATGATAACCTGAACATCAGAGTCCATCTGCTTCAGTTGTGAGAGAACATCAATCCCTGATATATCAGGAAGTTTGATATCAAGTAGAACAACATCAGGTTGCATGTCCCTTGCAAGGTTGATACCATCCTGACCAGTGTTTGCAACCTGTATAGTTACAGGATTCTCAGAACTTCCAAGACCAGAGAGTATCTTCTCAATAAACTGGGCAAGAGCCTCCTCATCATCAATTATCAGGATTTTATCCTCATCCATTTTTCCTCCTGGGTAGTATTACTATGAATGTTGCACCACCTTCTCTGTTATTCTCAACCCTTATCATACCACCATGGTCGGTGACTATCCTGTGTGTGATTGAAAGACCAAGTCCTGTTCCCTGGCTCCTGGTGGTAAAGAACGGATTAAATATTTTTTCCTTCACCTCTTCTGAAATACCAGGACCATTATCTGATACTCTAATTACCACTTGCTCATCCTTTTCTTCAATCTCTATCCAGATTTTACCACCCTCAGGCGTCGCCTCAACTGCGTTCAGGAATAGATTGGTTATAACCTCTGTAATCTGGTCTTCATCTCCATACATTATTATATTACCAACACAATGAACTTCAACCCTGATATTCTTCTCCCTGCTGTTTATTCCATAGATGGCAAGAACCTTTTCAACACACTCACATATGTCAAATTCCTTCATCCTCAATGGGGGTCTCCTTGCATATGCAAGCATGCCCTTAACTATCCTGTCAACCCTGTCGATCTCCTTCATTATAAGATTAAAACTTTCAATCTTTTCCTCTTCTATAACACCACGCATAAGATACTCTATACCTGCCTTTACTGCTGCCAGAGGATTCTTAATCTCGTGTGCCATCCCTGCCGACATCTCACCAAGTGCAGCAAGTCTCTCCTGCCTCTTAATTCTCTCCTCCATTTCCCTGATTTCTGTCAGATCTCTGATAATATAAAGCCCACCTATTATCCTCCCGCTTTCATCATACATGGGAGCGCCACTGTACCCGAATACCATATCCCTGAAGTTGAAAACAACCCTGTCAACATACCTCCCCTCAAGTGGCTCCTTCATTGTTTCCTGGTTAAAATATTCAACAATATTCCTTCCTTCAGGGTTCTCTCCAAGCCATTCCTCAATAAATCTGTTCGATTTGAGCACCAATCCACTCCTGTCTGTTATTATAAGACCTGTGGTTATATTATCCATAATAAGGGAGGTTAATCTTTCCTCTTTTATTATCTTTTCACCTGTTAATAAAATCCAGAGCCACACGCTCAAAAGATGGCTCACATCCTCAGCAAAGAGTATATCAAGGTTTGAAAAGCCCTCCTTTGTTTCCCTGCCAAGGTCAAGAACCCCAAGTTTTTCATCCCCAAAAGTTATTGGTATGGCAAGTTCACTCTTTATACCCACTATACCCTCAAAGTAAAAATCACACCTTTCAACATCCTGAACAAGGATTGGCCTATCAGAATTAAATGCCTTTGTTGTAACTGCATCCTTCTTCAATGGAATCCTGAGGTCCTTCACAGACTGGGGTGCCATGGCATAAAATGAATCAAGTTTTAGATAGTCATTTTCACGGATAAAGAGCCCTGCATAAGCAAGGTCCAGTGCTGAAACTATCTCCTTCAGAATCTCTTCCTTTGCCTCTGTATGTGACATCCTTGAAACTGATTTCAGTGATTTGGAAAGGGAGATAAACTTGCTGTTGAATTCCTCAATCCTGCTCTTCTCATATATGGAATTAACAAACAGGGTTAAAATTTCCCTGAAACAGTTAATTTCCTCATCTTTTAAGCCCTTCAGAACCATAATGTCATTATCATCCTTACTGCGTTCAATCTTGAAATATATTGTATCTCCTGAGCGTACCCAGTTATGTTGTTTCAACTCAGAAAGAACCTTCCTGCTTTTTATCCTTGACATCTTCTTGATGTAAAAGAATCTGCCCTTCTTCTTCAAAGAAGATTTCTCTGGATACATTTTTAGAAACCTAAGGAGTTCATGTATCTTTCTTAAGGAAGCATATTTCCCGGACAGTGTGTTTATCAGAATTCCAATCAATGAAAGGAGTTTAATCAAATCCTCTGTGAAAGGTATTGAGCCCGTCTTCTTGTAAACAAGGACATATTTACCAAGAAGAGGAATATCTAAAGGAATAAACACCATCAACGGCCTGAAATCTGTCTCATCAACAAGTGGATGGTCACCAGATGCTTTTTTCAGTACAAGGGTTTCCATCCTTTTCAAAGCCCTTTTTACAGTGGGTACAGATGAGAGTTTTATCCTTTCAGGAACATCATCATACCTTTTTTCTGTCAAAAATACACGTCTAAGATAACTGTTTTCAACCTTAAAGAAATAACCCTGTTTTGCTGAAATCATTTCACCCAATTTCTTTGCAATACCCATCATGTTCTTTCTAAATTCCTCCTCATCCTTCACCCACTCATCAACCGAGGAAAGGGTCTTGAGTATTACTGATACTCCTCTGTTCATATTCTTGTAAACATCCCTGAACCCAACAAAGGAAATTTGATGTGCGAGGTCAGAGAACATTATCAACTGTTCCTGTGAAGGCTTCTTTTCCGACTTAAACCCCACTGTAAAAATGTAGGGCTCTGGAGAACCCCTTCCAATCGCAAACATGTAAAGGTGTTTTATGTCCTTATGCACAACAAATCTTGCAATGTTTGTCCCCTTCTTCACCCTTTTATATACCATACCCTTCCTCATTGTTTCATTGAAAAACCTGTATGCATATTTGTTGAAGGGTGTGTATATCTCTTTGAGCTGTCTGTTTATCTCTTCAATCTCTTTGTCTGAATAACCTGTTGAATAAACAAAGTAACCTGAACCATCACCCCTCAATTTTATCAAAGAGACATAGTCTCCACCTATACCTGTGGCAAGATTGAGAACCTTTTTATAAACCTTCTTGAATTCATTATTAAAGAGAAGGTTTGTCATTTCATAAAGACTTGCAAACCTCCTGTAGAGGTTCTGAACCTTCATATTATGCACGAACCTTGAAAAGTGAATCTCAAGGAATGTAAGCAACAGCCTTCTTTCAAATGTTATTAATCCTTCCCAGTTTAACCAGACATTAAGTTCACAATCAGAAATATTGAACTTTAAACTCTCAAAGCCAATCAATCTTTTTCCCAGTTTCACCTTATTCGTATCTTCTGTTAAAACAATTCCTACCCTGTGACCCGTTATACTCTCAAGCCCGGTTTTAAGTCTCTTCCCAAACTCTTCAATACTTTCTGCTGTTAAAAGCCTTTCAGAAAGGGTGAACACCCTGTGGAAGAAGTTTCTTTCTGATTCAAGGATGGTTGAGTTCAAAAGTGCACCAAGGGATAGTCTTATATCCTCAAAAACGCCCTGAAGAAGTGCATCATCAAGATATCCGGGCAGACCTATTATAACTGAATACCTGTCTGTTTCAAACTTTTCAAAAACAAGTTCACCTTTACCAGCGGCAAATTCAAACTGGGGGAAGGTTACTGTTATGGATATTGAATCTATCTGGAGGGTATTCACTATCTCCTTAACCATCATTTTAACTGCCTTTTTGAAAGGCTGGGATACAACTATTCTGAAAAGGTTGTCAGCGAGTTGCACCCTTATCAACTGGTTTGCATCAGAGAGTAGTATAATAACCCCTCTGTGAATGAATGGTATTAATTGAATCTTTATCATATTCCCTTTGAATCTTACAAAGAATGATTTTCCTTTTCTTGAATCCTTAACAAGCACAAGGTCTTCCTTGTACTTATCAATAAACCCCTCCTCATCCATATCCCCATATTTAAGCATCCTATTGAAAAGTTTGTTTCTTCCTATGGGTTTAATACGGTTATCAACAATAAGAACACCGTAATCCAGTGAGTTCAGAAAATCAGTGAAATAATCCCTCTGTTTCTCAAGGAGTGAGGTAAGTTTTATCTCTGTTGAGATGTCAACTAAAACAAAGGCAGTCCTTCCCTCCTCTTCAATTCGGTAAAGCCTGAAGTCCCTTTCCCCATCAACAGTATAGACAACAACTATTCCCCTTGAAATTTCTCCTTTCCTCAAATTTTCATATGTTTTCAATGAAGATGGATGGATAAAATCCTTGAGATATGCTCCCTTTATGTCTGAACCAAGGATATTTGAAAGAATTTCATTGTGTTCAACAATTTTACCATCATTATCAAGTCCCACTAATGGGAGGGGACAGCTTTTTATCTTCATTATTTACCCACAATCTTTTCAAGCCTTTCCTTAGCAAGTGCAAAATCTTTGTCATACTGAAGGGCCTTCTCGTAGTAGTTCCTTGCCTCCTCATAATTTCTTATACTCTCATAGGCCATTCCAAGAAGATAATAAATCTCGGGGTCAGGGACATCACTGGATTCATCCGCCTTCTTCAATGACTCAATCGCCTCCTTAAACCTCTGATGGAGAAGGTAAAACCTTCCCACCTCCTTCAGGTCATCAAGGATTCCAGGGTCTATTTCTTTCTTCATTATTCCTCTATCACCTCCTGAGTTTCTTAAATCTCTCCAGATCATCGTATTTACCTATCAAAACAAGCACATCTCCCTCAATAAGTTTCTCATCACCAGCAGGAGAGACAATTATCTCTTCGCTTAAAACAGTCTTACCACCCTCATCAATAATGGGCACCTCCCTCTTAATTGCAATCAGATTCAACCCATACTTTGACCTGATCTGGCTCTCTCTCAATGTTTTTCCAATCACCTGCGGTGGTGCCACAATCTCAATTATACCATAGGAGGGTGAAAGTTCAATATAGTCAAAGATTGAGGGGTTTGCTATGCTCTCAGCAGTTCTCAATGCAATATCCCTCTCAGGGAAGATAACCTTATCCGCACCAATCTTCCTCAATATCCTTCCCTGAAGTTCTGTTGTGGCCTTTGTAACAACATAATCAACACCAAGTTCCTTAAGGTTCATTGTGATAAGTATGCTTGATGCAATATCCTCACCAACACTCACAACCGCTATCTTGAAGTTTTCAACCCCTGCTTCTTTAAGTGCCCTTGGGTCTGTAGCATCCGCAGTAACGGCGTTCACAACATACTGGGAGAGTGCCTCAACCTGCTCCTCATCCCTGTCAATCACCAACACATTGCAACCCCTCTTTGCAAGTTCAAGTGCTACAGTTGAACCAAAGGCTCCAAGCCCAATTACAACAACATCCTTCATTCTTCACCTATCCTATGAGTATTTTTGCGGCAGGATACTTTATCACCTCTTCCCTTGGCCTGAATAGAGAAGCGGCTATAACCAGTGGTCCTGCCCTTCCAAATATCATGGTCACTATCAGTATCAGTTTCCCTGCAACAGTAAAGTCACCTGCAAGACTCACCTCACTTCTCTGGCCTGAACCCATGGACAACCCTACTGTCCCAAAGGCAGAAACCTCTTCAAAAAGTAGAGGCAGGAAGCCTCTCTCATTATACACCTTTTTCTCTGTGTATGTCAACAGGGTAGTCATTGTGAAGATAAACAGAGCAGACAGGAAGAGAAGGAGGAATGCCTTGTTCAGGGTGGGTTCTGAAATCCTTCTCTTAAAGACATTCGTGTAGAGACGACCTTTCAATCTATTCTTCAACCACATAAGGAGAACCACAAAGGTTGTTGTCTTAACCCCTCCACCTGTGCCTCCAGGTGATGCACCTATGTACATTCCAAGTACCACAAGAAGCAGTGTTATGGGAAGTAGCGAACCAGTATTAACAAGGTTAAATCCTGCTGTTCTTGGTGTTATTGCTGTGAAGAATCCAGCAAGGAAGGCATGGCCCCTGGAAAGCCCCTTGAGTGTGTTACCGCTTTCGGTCAACATAATAAGCCCCGTATAAACAAGGATAAGAATGCCAGTGGTGAGAAGTACAATCCTTGTATGCACATCCAGGAACCTCTTTCTACCTGAAAGCCTCATACCAATGTCCCTCAAAACAATAAAACCAATCCCGCCCAGAATAACGAGGACTGCAACAGTTATGCTCACCAGAGGATACCTGTAAAACCCTGTCAGGTTGGTTGAAAAAGTACTGAAACCTGCATTGCAAAATGCACTCACAGAATGGAACACAGACTGATTCAACGCCTCCTTGAAGGGAAGAAACTGTGAAAACCCTGAGAATAGCACAATCATACCAGAAACCTCAAAAACAATTGTTGTTACCACAATCCACTTCAAAAATTGGGCAATATCCTCCATGGAAAGAAGACCATACTCCTCCTTTGCCACCATTCTCTGCCTCAGGTTTGGTATCCTCCTGAACATAATCAGGAGAAGGTTGGAAAAAGCCATGTATCCCAGTCCACCAATCTGTATAAGTATAAGAATAACTATCTTTCCAAAGAGCGTGAAATCAACCGCAGTATCCTTCACAATCAGACCTGTTACACAGAAGGCGGATGTTGAAGTGAACAGTGCATCAATGGAACTTATTCCATTTGAGGAAATGGGCAAAGATAAGAGAATCATTCCAAGTACAATCATTGTAAGATAAACCAATATTATGTATCTTGAGGGATTTTTTACCTGATACTTAGAAGGCATTCTCCACTACATCCTCTGTGTTTTTTACAAATATCAGATTGAGCCCTGCCTTTACAGCCTCTGGAACCTCTTTTATATCCCTTTCATTATCAATAGGAAGAATGACCTTTTTTATTCCTGCACTCCTTGCAGCCATTAGTTTTGCAGTGAGCCCACCAACCCCGAGGACCCTGCCACTCAATGTGATTTCACCTGTCATTGCAACATCCCCTCTTGTCTGTTTCTTTGTGAGTGCACTGAGTATTGATGAGAAAATGGTTACACCTGCTGATGGACCATCCTTTGGAACAGCACCCTCAGGTATATGAACATGAACATCCAGTTTTCTATAAAAATCCCTGTTCAGTCCATATCTTTTGTAATTGCTCCTTATAACACTCAATGCAGCCATTGCAGACTCCTTCATCACATCGCCCATCTGTCCCGTGAGTATAAGATTACCCTCACCATCCATCACCCTTGTTTCCACCTGTATAACTTCTCCTCCCACAGGTGTCCATGCAAGCCCTGTGGCAACACCAACTCCCTGTTTCTTCTTGAAACCCTTGAATTTTGGCACACCCAGAAAATCCTCTATATTTTTAGTGGTTATTCTGGGTATTCTTCTGGAACCAAATGCCTTCTCCCTTGCTATCTTCCTTGCAATCTTTCTCAGGGACCTTTCAAGGTTCCTGACACCTGCTTCCTGTGTGTACTCCTTTATTATCTTCTTTATAACCCCATCAGAAACCCTGAAATCCCTCTGCCTTAAACCTGTATCCTCAATTATTTTTGGGATGAGATGCCTCTTTGCAATCTCAATTTTTTCAAACTCAAGGTAGCCTGGAAGGTTGATTATCTCCATTCTATCAAGGAGTGGGGGCGGGATTGAATAAGTAACATTGGCAGTGGTGATGAAGAGAACATGGGAGAGGTCATAACCAATCTCAATGTAGTGGTCCATAAATGATTGATTCACCTCTGGGTCAAGCACCTCAAGGAGTGCGCTGGCAGGGTCCCCCCTGTAATCAACACCTATCTTGTCCACCTCATCAAGAAGGAAGACAGGGTTGTTCACACCCGCCCTTGCAATCTCCTGTATAATCTTTCCAGGCATAGACCCAACATAGGTTCTCCTGTGCCCCCTTATCTCAGCCTCATCCTTCACGCCCCCAAGCGATGCCCTGACAAACTTCCTCCCAAGTGCCTCTGCAATAGACCTTCCAAGGGATGTCTTACC
>QNDZ01000056.1 GCA_003646055.1 bacterium | reverse complement strand
TGATGATGTTCTGTTCCTTATAAGGAACTGGAGCCAGTTGTCAGCAGGGTAATAAACCGTTGTATCAACCTCTGTCCAGACACCACCACCAGGCACTGTATCCGTCCTGAAGAAAACAGAAACAGAATCACCTGTGAAAGTAACCCTTACAGAATCACAACTGCATTCCTCTGGTGAAAGCAGGTAGTATCCACCTGGGGCAAGCCAGAGGGTATCACCATAATCAATCACACCTGAATCACCTCCACAGAGAACAAATGTTGTATCTATTATTTCTCCTCCATAGTTTATCTGTGAGTAAAGATTTCCAGCCCATGTTGAATGGTTCATCAGTTTAACATAGAGGTGAATTGTATCCCCTGACAGGTAAATTGCCCTGTCAAGTGAATCCCATGCTGTTATCCTTATCCCATCCACATAAACAGGTATGAATGTATCAACCTCAGGGAAACCATCATTAAGCACACTCAACCTGCAATAGTAAATCCCTCCGGGCATATCCTCGGGCACTGGGAAGGAATCAATGAATGATGTATCCCTGCCAACAGGAATGTTTATGTGCTTCTCAAGGTTCACAACATCCGCCCATTCCATCTTCAAAACCCTCTCCCCTTCACCATTCCCCGTGTTCCTCAATCTGATGAAGAAGCAACCTTTCCCATTGCTGGTTGTATAAACCGAAGGAAGAGTGTCAAACACAATTTTGGGTTTAAAACTCGCTACCATCTCTTTTGCATCTATCCCTTTAATCTCCACTTCAAGGGTGAAATTCCCCTCAGGGATAGGAGTGAACATATTGAATACAATTGTATCCTCAGAATCTGGTAATATTTCAAAATCCTTCTCACGGTAATAACTACCTGTTGAGAGTGAGACAACCCCTCCTGATGGATCCATGGAAGAATTTTTCAAAACTACCCGAACCGGGAGAAGGGTATCACTGCTTGTGTCAGGTATGATGACCGTGTCTATTGAGAGCCTGTTTTCTGGAACAACTATTACAGATGATGATAAGGAATCAAGGAACAGACCTGTTGACTCTGCAAAGAGAAAGGCTTTCAAGGTGTATTGGCCAGGGCTCTTTTCCCCAAAAATCGGGTGAATTGTATCACTTATGCCCGGTGGAAGGGTGATGTAAAAAACCGAGGTATCCCCACCCGATGAAAGAATCCTTTTCTCAAAACCATCTATATCCTCAAACTTCCTTCTCAGCATGGGCCTGAAAATCCCTCTTTTGTCCGAAGGAAATAACGCATACACTGCCCTAAATTCGAGGGGGAAGAGCCCTTTATTTTTTACAACAGAATTACATTCCGCATTTGAAGATGGCACCTGAACATAAGAGTCCATGCAGACTTCCCCATCTATCCCGAATCTTTCGTATTTTGAAAAGGTAAAACACCTCCCCTTCCAGTGGATTTCAACCCTGAAGGTGTCTGAATAAAGTGAATAGAAGGTATCAACAAAGACATATGTATCCTTCCCTTCAATATTAACAGTATCTATAAGTGTGTCCTCACTAAATGATCTGATCACAGAAATTTCCTTGCCCAGGGTTGAAAAATTCTGAATCTCTGTGAATGTCTCAAGCCCTTCCATACCGAAATATCCAGATGTAACCAGATCACAACTCAATCCACTCTCTATCAGCACAATCTGTTTCTTCTGAAGTAATGTATCTCCAGATGGAAGGATTGCCATAGATGTAATCTCCTCTGAGGAATCGGGGTATATGGAGAGTTGGAATGAGTCACTCCCATTAGCTCCGATACTTAAAAGTGTATCAATATAGGTGCTATCGTCAAATACTTTCAGTCTCACAGAGTCATAAGGAAGGGTATCAGCATTTACACATATCACCGAAACATGAAAAGAATCCCCTTGTGAACCCATCTCTTTATCTATCTTCATTACAAGGTTTAACCCATTATCAACCACCCAAAAATGTTTTATATCTCTGGTAACCATCTGCCCCGAATCTGTAACAATGCTTCCTGAAATGCTATAATTCCCCGGGGGTAATGAATCTTTTATGGTGTCAGATATTGAGAAAGAACCTGAGGGTTGGAGTGAAAGAGGAATAGTGTCAATATAAACAATCGTATCCGCTGCATCAAAAACCTTTAACCTGAAATTAAGTTCTCTGAAAACGGGTGAATCCTGGTAGTCTCCCCTGAGAATCACCCATTGATAAGGAAGTGCTGTATCCCCTATCACATATTCAAGTGGAACCAGATTATCTGCTCTAAAATCCTCAAAGGAACCAACTCTGTATTCTATCTCCCCTGAATTCACCTCATCATCAGATGTATAGCTCATCAACATATAAGAAAAATGTTCATCAAATGGAGACAACAAGATTACGCCATAATCCCTTCCAAACTCCCTGTACACATCAAACTCAGGGTATGACCATGCAAGAACATATATATCTCTCTTATGGAAACAATGTGCATAAAAACCATTCCCTCCCGTTCTTATCATGCATTCTGTTTCAAATGAATGGTCGGAACCATAAAGACTCAGGTAATATTCCCCATTCTTTTCATAGACCAATCCAACCTTCCCTTCGGATGAAAGATCCATTGAGATATATGTTCCAGAATCTTCTAAAGCAAATGATTCCCATCCCAAACCATTGAACAGAAGAACCTTATCTGGAAGAAGCAGGTATATACTCCCTGAATAATATTCCATTTCTATGGGTTGAACAGAATCGGGAATACCTATGGTCAGAAGGGAATCCCCTTCGGGTGAAATTTCAATTATTCTGTTATTGTCAAGTATCAGCAAATTACCATCCTCCCTTATACCGAATCCTTTCACCAGGGTTATCTCTGCATGGGGTTTTATCTTCCCTATCATATTCCCATCATTTGTACTGAATTTATATATTTTGCCCGAGTCCGGAGAGCAAAGGTAGATAACCCCATTCTTTACCTCCATATCGCATACTTCTCCCACAGAAGTACTGTCAATACGAAAATCCTTCACTACCCTGTCCACATTTTCATATTCGCACATATACATCCCATCATAGTGCCATATATGGTGAAACTCATCCTCTGCAAGTAGATCCATAAAGTCTCCTTTGGTATGTGAGATTCTCTTCTTCTTTTCAGGTGGGAAAATTCCTACCAGTGTATAAGTCGCATCAAGAACAACTCCATTACCTCCATAATGAACACCATAAAACTGACAGGGCTCATCGGCCGGGAATATACCCATTGTGTCCGTCTTTGTATAAACCTTCAGGGTTTCAACACCACTCAGGCCAAAATCGCCATTCTGATAAAATGAATGAAATGGTATACGCTCTCTTATTCTGTAATAATCCTTCGGTGTAGATACATTGATTCCACCCGTAATACCATCAATAAAAACCTCAACCCCATTGTAATAATCAAAAATATTGCTCTCACCAACAAGTGAAAATGCATCCACATTCAGTATATACTCACCCTCAACAATCTCCGGTATCTTTTTCTTCAAAACAACAGAATCCCTCCCGGGGATGGTAATCTCTCCGAAACCACCCAGGTTAAAATTCCTTCCATCCTTTGAGAGCATCGTCTGGATAACATTAACCACTGATGTCTTTTTTACAGGATTCACAATCTTTATCCATAGACTATCATTTATACTGAATGTATCACCAGCCGGCAAAACAAACCTGGCAAAAGCACCCTTTACATAGAGATTTCTATACCCCTTCCTGAAAATATCAATGTCCATACAACGCATACCATACCCATAGGTAAGTTCCTTTTCCGCCAGGGTTGTATCTATATAAACCTTGAATTTTAAGGTCTCTACCTCCCCAGGGTTTATGTTTATGCTGTCATACAGTGTATCAATACACACGCTATCAATGAACAAAATGGCCTCAACGGGTATGTTCTTCAATCGACCATAACCCTCAACTATCTCAAGGAAACCCAGTGTATCCCCTGGTAACACATCCTGACCGCCCGGGTTCATTGGAAATGGCTCTTTCAGGATAAATGCCCTTCCCATTAGAACATTTTTTTGAGAAATAGCTTTCTGTTCTCCATATGTATAAACAGCCTTTATATAATCGTTGTTGTGCCAATTTGAAGGCCTGAAATTGAACACAAAGGATGTCTCCTGAACAAAAAGGAATGTATCTATGACAACTGAATCTGCATAATCCTTACCTGTAACCTTCAAAACACCAGGTGGAATATAACTCCCCTCACGAATGATATACGCAGTGAAGTAATTATCACCTGAATAGTCAAAACTGTCTGGCACTGAAAGACTGCATTGGACAGGGGGGTAGAGTATCGAAATACCTTTTGACCTTGAGCCAATGTTATGCCCTTTATGGAATACATGCAATTTTATGATTATATCTCCCATTACATCTTTATAATCCAATTCATGATTTACCCTTACTTCACCAAATGGTTCAAGTAAAAAACTATCAGAACATATATTATTAATAAGGGAATCGTTTCTATAAAACCCATTATAAACATTAACGAAGCAGGGTACTTCGGACTTATTCTTCACTATGTATTCATAGCACAGTGTATCTGTAACTGGATGAAGGATGCTAACCGAATCCTCGGCGAAATCAACAGATACCTTTCCTAATGTGATATTTGCATAACCGCGAGCTACTGCATTACTGAAATAATCCTCGTAAAAATGGTCATCCTGTGAATAAACACCAAAATTAAATCCTGTGGGCTCCATTATTGGCGAAGAAAAATTAAAGACCAAAGTACTATCCTTTGCTATACTCCAATTAGTTATAGAGTCCTCAATGGTTATCCAGCCCCTTGTGTAACCACGTATAATTAACTTCCCATTAAATACTGTATCTCCAGCATTGTGGAGAGTTAAATTGAAATGAACAGTATCCCCGGGAAAAACCTTATTACAACTGCTCTGCACATCAATGTCTATTCTATCATAATTCACACCTGAAATTTCCCTGGGTCGCTGGGCAAATATTGCACCCCTTCTTAAACCCTGAATCTGGTTCCCGATCCCGTCAAATAACCTATAATCTATGACCCATAGTCCTATATTCCTCGGAAGGCTATCCGCTTCCCACACATATATATATTCGGAATCCGGTGGTAGATTCAAATCTATAGTTAAAGAATCATAAAGGCTTCTATTCGGCGTCTCTATATACAAAATACACCGCTCCGCTACCATTGAATTAACCCCTTCATTTCTTATCTCCACAGGCACACTAACTGATGAATCTGGATAAAACTCTGGTATCTCCATATCCGGATCCATTGCCCATGTTGTCAAGTCTCTTAAGAGCCTCACCTCTTCATTTGAACAATGCCCATGCCCAAAACCCCAGTCAGAATACATACTTGAAACAATTACACGACCCATGCCATACACATAACTTACAAGCACAGGAACCCCCGTGATCCTCTTCCTGACCAAAACCTCCGTATTCACTGGATAGACTGTTATCTTACCATCAACCCGCAAGTCAAGCATGCTTCTTGTCTGACCAGAAAATATCGGATGCCAGTGGTCTATAACCCCTGAATTTATGAAACAGGAAATATTTTCATGCCATCCATGGGCCTCTATATTACCAGGCACAACAGAATAGTTATATCCATATGGCTGGGCCAATACCAATAAATTTCCTCCAGAAACAACAAACTCGCTAAGCCTCTCCCTGAATTCCTCATCCTGTGAAAACTCCGCAAGACTTCCAGAACCTATAACCAATAAACTTATTACCTCATTTAACGGCTTATCCCAATCTATCCAGTATAATAAATCTTCAAAAACAGGTACCACCTTTATACCAAACATCCCCATCAAATGGGCATATCCTAAACCCCATCCGTTTACGAACACACCCACCTTATCCGTATAATCAGTTGTGTCCTGATCTATAACAATTCCACACGGGTAAGAAACATTTCCAGGACTTTGGTTATCATCTGCATGATCCCCACCAGGCCCCCATTTTTTGTTAGTTGTATCTATAGCTGAGAATGAACCACCAGTATTCGCTATGGTATCTTTTTTTGTTTCGTTATACAAAAATACTGCATAACATTCAATCTTTATTTTTCCCTCATATTCAGGAGTTACTGAGAAATCGACATTTTTTACTGAATTCGGGAACAGGGTATCATGAAAGGTCATACCTGCAACTGCAAAAGATGACGTATTTCCTTTTATTTTGTGCGAAAGCTTAACATATATTGGCTTCTTTAATGTTGAACCATCAAGTTTTACCTTTCCATGTATTCCTTCATGTGGCGGTATTTGAAATAGATGTGAAGAAGGCACCATTTTCATCGTTATTCTTGGCTTTTCCGTCATAAATGTAGACTCATAATTCCCACCTGGCTCTCCATCCTCATCCCCATCAAGTCTCACACTATCCACACTCATTGCATCATCTGTTATTGTTACCCTGTATTCTGTTAAATAATCAAGGGTATCTATGAATACCTTCATTGTCTTATTGCTATCCTCCCATGCAAAGGAATCAATTGGAACACCATTTCCATTAGTACCTATTATGGAAATTGCTCCTTCTGTTGTATTTTCATCCATGGGTTTTGAAAACTTTATTATCACCTTCCCTTTGTCTATGGGAACATTGTTTTCATTGTTTGATGGTGAAGTATTAACAACCCTCGGTGGCGGTGATGAACTTACATATATACAGTGATTCTCATCATTCCCCGCACTATAGTTATTCCAATCACCTTTTTCATCCCTGTACCCTATTGAACCAGGGTCACTGTCAAGATAATTCCCTGCAAGATCCCTGCCCCTTATACTCACCTGCCACTTACCTTCCACATCCTCCTCTTCTGGTATGAATACACTCCCCTCCCATTTCTTACATCCCAACCAACTCCCTTCAAAGGTTAATACATGACTCCCCTTACTCATCACCACACTTATTACACTCGTGTCCATTACCTCTGAAAATATTATCCTCATAGATATAGTATCCCCTGCTGAAACACTATCCTCCTTCACTAACTCCTTATCCAACCGCTCACCTTCAAGTCCCCAATAACATTCATACCTCTCTTCCCCCTTATCCTTAACCACCACACTCTCCACATATGGAACAAAGTTATCAAGAATAACAACTTCATTCTTTGAGTTTGTATTCCCCTCTATATCATATGCCCTAACAACCACTTTCACCTTCCCATCCGGTGCCTGTGCCTCGGAGTTTACCCTCGCATCCGCCCCATTCCATACTTGCCCCTTCCTTAACTTTGTGTTCCAGTAACGATTTTGATTCTTTGCATTTGTTACCCAGTAATAATATACTGAATTGTTTGAACGCCTTGTGTCATATACAAGCCCAACACTCCCATTTATATCATCAAACCTGATAAATTCTGTATAGGGCAACAATACTCTGTTGTTTAAATCAGTAATCTCATAACCTATCCTGTATACCCCCACATTATTACTCCCATTACTCTGGGCATCCTTCGCCCTGACGAGTAAATCTATTTTCCCCCACATAGGTTTATTTTGAGGAAGTTGAGTATTTGTTCCTTGCCTGTAAAACATAAAATTAGGTGCAGACCATACTTCTGGATTGGAATTATCTGAATATGGGGTAAGTGCACCTTCCCTTAAAGGGTTCCTTTTGTTCGAAATTCCAATACCTTCTGCAAAATGAAGATGCGGTCTCTCAGTATTACCAATCTTACCTAAAACTGTAACACTGGTGGTACAAACCCGTGAAGTATCAAGTATAAGATCATTCGGATTAATATGAACATATCTAAAATTCCCCACTACAACCCAGCCATCTTCTCTATTCCTCCATCTTTTTATTTTCCCATCCACCACCGGATACACTTTTGTTCCTGCACCTTCTCCTATATCAACCCCGTAATGGAAATGATAAGAACCTTGACCCTGGTAAGGCACTCTGAATTCACCAAATGTTGCTGTTATACGGTGAGCACTGTTAAAAGGAGATACAGGCCAGGGATATGATAAAAGGGATATCGTTCTTAAAGATAATGAAAAAATCCATATTAAAAAAATCTTCATCCTCATGATTACCTCCTTTTTAACTTGAAACACTTGACTGACTTTTGTTTACTTAGCAAAATAATCTTACTCTTATCAGATGACATATTAAGTTTTGGAATATAAGGAAAATTTATATTTTCAATTTTTTGAATCATTATAACATTTCCTTTACTATTTAAAAAACAAAATTCATTAGGATAAACAGCGATAAGAACATTATTTAAATTTTCATCCGTTAATATAGTTCCTCGGGACTTTCTATTCACAATGTATTCCCATTGTTTTTCCCCACCTTTGAGATTTATTAAACAACAAGTGCCATCTGCATAACCTACTAATAAATGTTGGTCATTTTTATCAAAATAAAATTTACTGTTCCCCCTCCCTTTTGAAGTAAAATTTATATAGGAAGAGGACTTATTAAATAAATCAAGGATTTTAATTCCTCCATATATTACTGGGTATACTATATATTTTTTGCGAGATGAAAAGGAAATATATTGCCCCCCATCTACATCTCCAAAAATGGCTAATGTTGTATCTTCTTCCAAAGTTTTTAACCCTTTATCAAATACAATAAGTTTACCTTTGGGAGTATCATAATCTAAAGGAATTCCTATACCCATATATGTACCGTCTTGAGAAAAACTTAACCAGAAACCTGAAAATTCTTTCTCTATTTTCTTCACCAATCCTTTTTTATTCCATATCTCTATCGGTGCATTTTCCACCTCTATGCTTGGCTCTCCTACTGCCAATCTTCCATCAGGGGAAGGAATATAAGGCCCTGTTCCGAGGCCCTCCATCTGCCATAATAAATTACCGTCCACATCATACATCTCAAATCTTGATTCATGCTCGCCTCTATACCACTTCGTAGGCGTTGTAATCCCTATATATCTCTCATTCTGAGATATAACTACTTCAGCATAATCACCCGTCAATTTTGATTTTTTTATCTTCCCGTTACTTCCATAAAATAACACTTCCTTCTTTTTCCCTTTTTTTAAAACAACTACCCTTTCATAGAATATTTGGGATTCCCCCTTCGCCTTCTCCTCCTCACTGAATGCCTCTTCCTTCCACCCCATTGCCTTTGCTTCTTCCAGTGTTACTGTCACTGTATCAAATATCACATCCACTATTGTGTCTTCAAAAGTCTTTTCATATACCGGGATAAGTGTCAGTTTTGATTCCTGGGTCTTACCTGATAGATAAATAACACCGAGAAAAACAAGAAAAATTATCCTTCTCATTTTCTCCTCCTTATTTTTCTTTTTTGGTTTAAACAAAGTTTTCCATCATCTTCTTTTGAAGATTTCTGGATATAAGATGATTCATGAATAATTGAAGGTGTAACCATTACCACTCCTTTAACCATCACACTCTCAACATA
>QNDZ01000055.1 GCA_003646055.1 bacterium | reverse complement strand
TTCTCTTACTGTTCAAAATATACTTCAGACTCAAGCTACCTGCGACAGAAAGAACAGTGGAGACTATGGCAGCATTTCTTGTTTGGTTCAATATGCTGGAGTATCTCCTGTATTTTTCAGAATAATCAAACTCTTTGTATCTCTGATAATAATACTCCATACCTGCGTCAGAAACCACTGTAACAAAGGCAGAAACAAGCGCTGTGGTTTCAAGCACCTTATTCAGCCTTTCAAGGCAAGTTGTATCAACACCATTAAAAAAAGCAATACCAATTACCCCTATAAGCAACATGGTGAAAAGATTATACACCTCTGAAAAGGAAAGTCAACTATGTTAATTTACACACGTGATGAGGAAATAAAGTCTTATGATGGGGTTTCAGGGAAGAAAAGGTTGAGTATAATTGAATTTGTCAGTATTCCTATGAGTCTCCCCTCCTCCACCACAGGTATTGCCTCAAGGGATTCAGCCTCCATCATACCAATGGCAGTGGCTATGTCCTTCTCCCCTTCAACAGAGGGATAATCCCACTCCATAACATCATCTATCAGGTAGATTGAGGGATAGTCCATTACCACGCTTATTCCCCTCTCTGTATCCTCCTCAAGGAAGGAGAGAAAAGGCCAGATCAGGTCTCGCTTCCTTACAACACCTATATAATTATTATCCTCATCCACCACAGGGATAATGTCAAGGTCAAATGAAGAGAATAGACCAACAGCCTTCAATAAACCGTCATTCCTTGAAAGTTTTGGTATCTCCTCAAGCATCACATCCTTAACCTTCATATCAGTATTTTATCCCATTGAACAATCATGTCAATAGAAATAGTTCTTCATTTTAACTAACCCAGCAAAGGGCAGGGGGAAGGAAGGGGAGTAGAATTATCAAAAGATTCGGGGAGAAAGTTTTATAAGCACTGTGCGACTTGTGGTTGACAAATTATATAGTTGTATTAAAATATAAATTTGAAAAAAATTATAAACCAAACAAAGGAGGGTCTATGGGCTATGTTTTATTGCTATTTTCCTTTGTTTCAACAGGTATTGCAGGTGAGGTCAACCAGAAGAAACTGGTGGATGTAAAATCATCCGGAAAACCAGTCTATGCCCTTGGTGTTAAAACCTCAGGGGTTCTCAACAAACAGATGTTAACATTGATTAATGAAGACTTTGAATCGGGCACAATCCCTTCTGATTGGGTAGTTATAGATGGAAATGGTGACGATGCCACATGGCAGATTTATACCACCGGTTCCTGGCATACAGATGCAATGCCTGCTGATTCTGGCTCATACATTGTGGGTTATGATGACGATGCTGTAGGTTATAATGCTGCAACTGAAGAGGAACTTATCCTTCCTGCTGTATATTCCCCTGATTACGACTCAATGAAACTAATATACTCTTTTGGTTATAGAAACTTGTCAGGTTATGATACACTTGCTGTAAGGTTAAGAACCTTTGATGGAAGTTCGTGGAGTTCCTGGAGTAATTTGGTGCTTTATTATACAAGCCTTGGTTCTGGAAATTGGGATACACTTGACCTATCATCCTATCTTCCCGCTGAATCTGTTCAGGTTGAATTCAACTGGTGGGACCACCGCTCTTCTCACTGGGATTGGTATGTTGGCTTAGATAATATCCAGCTACTTGGGCATCTTTCCGGTGGAGGAGCTCACGATGCTGCTGTAGTGAGTCTTCCCTCACCACCACAGTACTTTGCCTACACCACCTATGATGTGAGTGCACTGGTGAGGAACACCGGGGATTCTACATTTACTTTTGGGGTCCATGCTGAGATAACAGACACACTCGGTTCCTCTGAGTTCTTCACAAAGGACACCACTGTCTATGACTTACTACCTGATAGTTCTTTACTCGTTGTGTTTGGCCAGCATACCTTCTCCCTGATTGATGGAATGTATTATAACTACACTGTTTATGTAACCACTCCGGATTCAAATTCACTGAACGATACACTTTCAAAACGCTTAAGGGTAGATTTTGATGTTAGGGCTGATTCAGTTATCTCACCTACACCCATTGTGAAAAAAGACAACTCTTACCCTGTTATAGTAAGGTATAGTGCAGATAGTGCTGACGTGAATACATGGACATTTGGTACAGACTTTCATGCCGATATATTCTCCGGTTCAACTGTCTTCCAGAAAGATACATCAAGACAGGTTTCCCCTGGTTCTGTATTCGACATGGATTTCGGAAACTGGACACCAGCAAATTACGGCATATTTACACTTACCTCTTACTGTTATAATCCCTATGACTACGACTTCCACAACGACACAATAACGACAACAATCCTCTGTACAAACTGGCAACTTTATTTTGACTCGCTGCCTTACAGGAGTATGGACCATGCAGTTGTTTACGATGGTAGCAATCTGTTCCTGATTGGAGGATACGACGGTTCAAACAGCAGAAGCGACCTTTACATTTATTCCTTTGCAAAGGGAACATGGACAGCAGGTGCCTCTATGCCGCTTGACCTTTGTATGTATGATGCTGCTGTACTTGGTGATACAATTTATGTTCCTGGAGGATACTCCTACTCTGTGGGCAGCATAGTGGATACACTCTTCAAATATTCCATCTCTGGAAATAACTGGACATCAGGGCCTGGTACTGGGGACCCTGCATGGTTCTATGCCTGTTTTGCTGTGAATGGAAAAATTTACAGAATCGGTGGATATAACAACTCTACATCAACCGCCTTGAATTCCACATGGGAGTATGACCCACAGACAGGCACATGGACAAGAAAAAGTGATATCCCTTACAATGTTGAGTTGATGGGATGCTGGTTGAGGAATGATACCATCTTTATCGCTGGAGGATACGATGGCAACTCGCCCATAAACACATCTGCTTTCTATGTTGTCTCTGGTGATACATGGATACAGGATTCCTCCCAGTTTGCCAATCTACCCTACACTCTCTGGGGAGGCGCATCGGGCATTTACAAAGACACCTTGTATTTATTTACAGGTGTTGATACTTCAGGTTATACTATCAACAGAACTCTTTATTACGATGACGCTTCCAACACATGGGTTGAAGGTGGAGTGCTTCCCTATGATGCCTACAGGGGTGATGGACTTGCAATAACGGGTCAGGGTAACTTTGATGGCCTATACTTCTTCGGTGGTTCAATAGGGGGATTTAACCCCGTTGATACTATTTCCACAACAGCAGAAGCCTCAACAGGTATCCCGAGAACAGAGAACCTATTCACCCCCGAAGTCTCCATCGGAAAAACAATCAGGTTCACCATTAACTCAAAGAGACCAGCAACCGTTGAAATATACGATATAACTGGTAGAACTGTCAGAAAATATGACAATGTAAAGCCTGGAACATATGAAATAAGCAGCATTCCGCAGGGTGTTTACTTTGTCCGGGTTAAAACAAAAGAGAGAACGGAAAGGTTTAAGGTAACTATCCTTAGGTAAATGAGAAAGGGCCGGTTAATCCGGCCCTTTTTTAATCTATAAGTTATTTTTCAGGGTACTACTTGTGGTTCATGGTCTTCTTAACAGGTATGTATTCAACACTCTGACTACCCCTTGTTGGCTGTGGATAGAGTGTCATGAGTTGATATATCTCCTTTGGCATATCTGTGGACACATTCAATCCAAGTTCCTTTGCCTCATCAAGGGTAATTGGGTGGTCGTGTGTCCACTTACCTGTGGAAAGAAGTTTTGCAATCTTTTTTGCTTTTTTATCATCCATCTTGCCTTTAAGTAATTCATAAGCAGCCTTTTCTACCTGTTTGATGGCCTTCTTCCCTATATCTGCAAGGATAAGGGTTGAGTCATCAACTTCATTTATCTTTTTCTTTTTAACTACACTGAGTATGGATGCAGCAGGATACTCTCCTATCTGAGGATCAATTGGGCCGAGAACTGCATCAGGGCTCATCACAATCTCGTCTGCTGCAAGGGCTATGAGTGTTCCGCCAGACATGGCATAGTGAGGAACAAAAACCGTTGTTTTCCCCCTGTGTCTTTTTAATGCCCTTGCAATCTGGAGTGCTGCAAGTACAAGTCCGCCAGGTGTGTGTAAAACAATATCTATGGGCATATCATCATCTGTCATGTGGATTGCCCTCAAAACCTCCTCAGAGTCATGGATATTTATGTATTTGAATAGAGGAAAACCCAGAAAACTCATGGTCTCCTGCCTGTGGATTAAGAGAATCAATCGCGAACCCCTCATTGCTTCAATCTTCATCATCAACCTTCTTCTGGCATTCTCAAGCATCTTCTGTGCAAGCACTGGTTGAAGTGCAATGAGCATCAAAAAAATCCAGAATATATCCATTGTTCCCATATTACACCTCCTTAAAAGGGAAAGATTTCATCAGGATACACCTTTCTGTACCTTCTGGTCATGAAAAGCCTGTGAAAAAACAGGCCAAAGGCAAAACCTCCAACGTGTGCCCACCATGCAATCCCACCAAGAACACCTGGTGTCACAAGTGAGAGTGTACCATTAAAAAACTGGGAAAGAAACCAGAACCCAATGAATATAACTGCTGGTATCTCAACAAAGAATGGCAAAAAGAATAAAGGCACAAGGGTTATGATTGTAGAACGGGGGAAAAGTATAAAGTATGCACCCATGACCCCTGCGATTGCACCAGAGGCACCTATGGTTGGAACAGTGGACAATGGATTGAAGAGGATATGGACCAATCCTGCAACCACGCCTGCCATTATATAAAAAACGATAAAACGAAAATGTCCCATAACATCCTCAACATTGTCACCAAAAAGGTAAAGTGCCCACATGTTACCAATCAGATGTGTCCATCCACCATGAAGAAACATGGATGTAAAAAGAATGTAAAAACTTGAAAATGGAGAATGGATTAAACGGGCAGGAACAATCCCATACATAACAACAATAGAATCAAGTTCATGCACGGGCAGAGAGCGTTCAATGAGGAAGATAAACACATTCAAACCAATTAAGGAGTATGTTACAATTGGGAATGTTCTGCTCCTTATAGTATCTCTTAATGGTATCATAGAATTAAAATAAATATTAAAACAAGCTCTGTCAATATATAATTATGGTTATTTGAACAATCGTCCACTGTAGGCATTTTTCAGGGTGAAACAGGCGGTAACAAGCCATAATGAAAACAAAAGGCAAAAGAGAAGTATTCCAAAATAATCTATGATTTTAAACCCAAGAAAGGAGGAAACCTTATGTGTTGCAGCCACGTAGGCACCAAGAGGGAATGTGAATGCCCACCAGGACATTGCATAGGGTAAACTCAATCGCCGTATATAGTAAATTGTCATTGCAATTGCCATAATCAACCACCATATACCAAAACTCCAGAAAAGGACTCCAAAAAATAGGAATGGTTCTTTTACAGAAATCATATTGGTAGATCCCATCAACCCAAACAGTGAAACGGTGCCTGCACCTATCGGACCAAGGTTTATCCATATTGTTGGAGCAAGAATATTCTGGAGTGGAGTATGTAATATGAATCTATAAACACAGATAACAAGGAGAACAATGTAAAGAAAGAAGCCAGTTCCCCAGCCAAAAATGTTCAAAATAATAGCAAGTTCATGAAGTATACCTGAAAGGCTGTTGACCAGAATACTCCCTGGAATGGGAATGACTATAAGCCCCACAGGAGGAATAAACCAGGCAGGATTTATATGGTGAATCTTCACATGCTCTCCCTTGAATATATAAAAAGGAATAAATAGAGCAAAAAATATCGTAATAATGGCACCACAGAACCATAGTATAAGAGCCGGTAACACCATTTTCCCAACAACAAGGAAGTTGGATGCAAGGACGAGCATACCTACTGAAAATGTAGGATAAAAATTGGAGTTTACAGGGTGAAATAGGTCGCCAAGTGCATCTTTTCTATATAAAAACCACCTCAGAATCCAGGGTATAAGAAACACAATAAACAGGATTACATTTAAGTAAAAAAGCACTTTCGAAACATAAAGTAGAAATGTAATGTAACTTGAATACATATATGCTGTTAGACTGAGAATGCCTGTGCCCATTACCACAGCAAACCACGATGGTGCAAAATTCTTAATGATATATCTTTTTGATTCAATCTCCCTGAACATTGTGTTCCTCCATGGTTTCTTTTATTAGTTTACATAGTCCTACCCTATCCTTACCCTTCAATTTATCAATCCTTTTCTCCATCTCATCAGGCAAGGTTATATCCTCAAGAAGACAGGATAAAAACCTCAACCCTTTATCCTTTTTTAATGAATACCTGAACCACTTACCCTCTTTTGTGAATGTTACAACACCCAATGCCCTCAACAGTCTCAGGTTATGTGAAATCAGGGATTGAGACTTCCCAAGCACATAAACAAGCTCACACACATAGAAATCCCTCCTTTTAAGCAAAAGAAGGATCTCCAGCCTTGTCCTGTCTGAAACTAAACCCAATAGTTCAACAGCATTTTCTATGAACATATGAACATATATTAATATGAAATAAATAATTGTCAAGGTCTTTTTATGAGGATGGAATGTCTTGACATAATTTTAAAGTGGTGCTAAAAAAAATTAAGTTTTTATGGATAGAGGTGATGAATGAAGGAAAGAAAACTGATTGTAGTTTTATTAATCTCAACATGGTTGGTGGCAGGGCAACCCACCTGGGAAGGAGTTAATAATAGCAAAATTGATAATCTTTCGGATTTAGAAGATGAGGATATAGATTATTTTCATATAAGAATTGGTTTATATTTTTTTTGAAGGTTTTAGCCATGATTGTGAAAATCTTTTAAAGGAGTATGGCTTTTCATGTACTTTTGTTTCACGGAACTTAAAAATACCAGGGCACTCTTCTCAGCCTCTATTTCAATCCGTAGACCTTATAATATTCCCTTCAGGTGGCCTCTTTGGTATCTATTCATTAGATTTCAAAAGAGCGCTCGAAAAATTTGTTCATGATGGAGGGACTATTATTGTGTTAAGTCAGGGTAAAGGATTTGTGTACGATGTCCTTCCTGGAGAGTTTGGTGGTTATGGATGGAATGAGGATGATGCAAGAGATACAAGATGGGCTTATATAGAATTCCCCCACCCTATTTTCCTCAGGCAGGAAGACGATTCATTGGTGTGCAAGTATGATGGCTATTTAACCACCTACCCACCAACTTCAAAGATACTGCTTAGAAATCCAAAAACTCATATGCCTATTCTAATAGCATGGAGATATGGACGTGGGAAAGTCATTGTTACCTCCCTTTACCCAGATTATGCCTATGGAATAAAATCATTACCCGAAGATGAAAAAAAACTGTTTAATGACATGATTATCTGGGGGTTGAATAACAGCCCAGTAAAATATATTTCTCCATGTACCGATTCTATAACCCTTCTAATCCCTGTGGAGAATTTAGCAACAATCAACATTCCTGAGCCTCTACTCCGCTTCAGGGTATACACTCCAGAGCATAATAAATTCAGGACTGAATGGTTGAGGGTCAATGATCCAATATTTACTGGTATAAACGTTTCCCATTTAAATCTGGATGCTCTACCATACAAAAAGGGAATATGGAGTGTTGGTTATACGATTTATATGGACAATTTAAATGAAAGAATCATTCAGGGTGAAAAAATAGGGTTGTTGTTTTCACAGGATAAGTTTGAAGGGACCGAGGAATCAAAAGATTTTTATATGTACCTTTACATTCCTGACTATGCGAGCCTGCTTCAAGGCACGGTGGATTCATTCTTAATTATAGTGAAAAATAACACCCAGAAGGATTTTTCCGGAAAAATTATCATTGTGGATAAAGGGCTTCACACAGTGCTTGATTCAATTGGACCTTTCACTATCAGACCATCTTTTGTTGTCATGGAAACATACAGAATTCCTCGTAGCATAAGAAGAAGAGAAGGGATATTCCTTTTGCTCTTTGATTCAGATGATTTTGAGTATAATATAGAAAGGGCAAAAACTTATAAATGGCTCGGATTAAATCACCCCCCAATATATGAAAAAACTGAATATGTCAAACTCACCCACTCTTTTGAAATGTTTAAGGAGATATTGTACAGAATCTTCCATAAACTCCATTGGAAAGGTAACTTTACAAAAAATATGTATGCAAAGGGTATTAAAGGAGAAAAGCTGGCTTTTGAGTATGGTGATAGTATCAGAATTTTTCTTCAGGTGCAGAGCGGGGTAAAATCATGGATAAAATTAGCACTCACCTCTGCTTCCACTGATACGGAAACCTACTATGCAACTGTGAAAAAGGGGGCAGATAACCATTTCCTCCTTGAGTATCCATCAACAAACCTTAAAAATGGTATCAATGAACTTACTATCTCGCTTATAGCAGGTTATGGGAGTAAACCAAAAGAATATGAATTTATCACATCTGTATATTCTCCCGACTCAATGCATCCGTAAATGAGCATAGAATTTTCAAACACACGGTATGGTGAGAACCACTATTGACACAGAGTATTACCAAGTTTACACTTAAAAACAGATGAATAATAAAAGTGTAAGGCGGTTTGGGACATTCAACGGGGTTTTTCTCCCAACCACCCTATCCATTCTGGGTGTTATTCTCTTTCTCAGGACAGCGTGGACTGTTGGGCAGGCTGGTCTATGGGGAGGGCTTGGCATCCTCCTGCTCTCAGTTGGCATCTCACTTATAACCGCCCTCTCTCTATCATCACTCTCAACAAATATCACAGTGGGTAAAGGTGGCATTTATTACCTGATTTCAAGAAGCACAGGGGTTGAGATGGGAGGAACCATAGGAATTCCCCTGTTTTTATCACAGTCCATCTCAGTTGCCTTTTATATCCTTGGTTTTGTTGAATCCCTTAAATGGGTTTTCCCCCACATAAATGGGGTTGCTGTTTCCCTGATAGTCCTGTTTATATTTATGGTGATTGCTCTCATTGGTGCTGACTTTGCAGTCAAGGTGCAGTATGCAATATTTGGTGTCCTGATGCTTGCCGTTCTATCCATATTTTTTACTCCAGGATGGAAGCCTTTAAGTGTGAATCTCTCTCCACACTTCACGGATAATCTGAACTTCTGGAAGGTGTTTGCAGTATTCTTCCCTGCTGTAACAGGTATTTCTGCGGGTGTAGGGATGTCAGGAGAACTCTCAAATCCTGGAAAGAGCATCCCTCGTGGAACCCTTCTGGCAATTGGTTTCACAACAGTAATATATCTCCTGATGATGGTAAAATTCTCTGCCTATGCTGATTACAGAATACTTACAGGTTCAAGTCTTGTGGCAACAAAAATCTCAAGGTTGCCATTCCTTGTCTTTGCAGGTATATGGTGTGCAACCCTCTCCTCCACCCTGACATTCATAATCAGTGCTCCAAGAACCCTTCAGGCACTTTCAATAGACAGGGTGGTTCCATCCTTCCTTTCACATACCCTTGGTTCAAAAAGGGAAGAGCCAAGGCTTGCAGTTATTATAACATCTTTGATTGCAATGGTCTTTCTCATTGTC
>QNDZ01000054.1 GCA_003646055.1 bacterium | reverse complement strand
TTTGTGGTGATTGTGATTGCACCTGCAATTGTTGCCACAACAGAGAGCGATACCTTTGACACACTCTTTGAAGGGTTCAGCGTTTTATATGACCAGACATGGAGATTCTTCCTCTGGGAATTTATCCTGGGGCTCTGCACACTCCTTGCCATGTTTGTTTTTGCACTCCTGATGAAATATACCCTTTCACTCACAAAGTGGGCGATTGGTGTCTGGGCGGGTCCAAGGGAGTGGTGGAATGTGATGTGGAACAATGGTAAGTGGTATCTCTACCTGCCCTTTGCTCCAACATTCTTGCTCAAATGGTTCCCATCACTTGTTGCACCTGGAAAGTTCCTTGCCCTTGGTGCACTGAAAACATATCCAGGTGTTACCACACAGTTTGGTGCCTTTCTTCTGGGTATGTCTTTCTACACTATAGCCTTCCTTATTGTTGGTTATGGTGTCTCTGTTTTTGCAGCAGGTCAGACAATAATCTACACAATACTTGTGAAACTTAAGGATGAGAAGAACCTCCTTGAGATGAAGGAGGAGAAATTTGAGGCAGAGGAGATAGAAATAACACCACCTGAGGCGAAGGTAGAGGAAGAGAAACCCAAGAAGAAGAGGGGAAGGCCCAAGGGAAGCACTACAAAGAAGAAGACAACAACCACAAAGAAAAAGACGAAGACCACTGCAAAGAAGAAGACAACAAAGAAGAAAAAATAAAAATTAGTGGTTTGATGCCCCGCCCTGAGGCGGGGCATTTTTTATGCTCAAACTGAATAGGCTGGAAAGAGAGACATTTAAGTACCACGCAGTCTACTCACTCCTGAACGGTATAATGTACGGGGGACTGTGGCTTCAGGAGATTATTTCAAGGAAGACCCTTCATTCCTCAAACCTTGTGATTACATTCATTTCAATGGTGTGGCCTGTGGCAAATCTCTTCTCAATTTACTGGGGGAACTTTATTGAGGGCAGACAGGATAGGAAGAACCTTTTTGTTCTTGCGGCCTTTCTTGGAAGGCTTTCACTTCTCACGGTTTTTTTTGTGAAGACAGGTGTTCACCTTCTAATTCTCCTCATCTTTGTTTACTCTTTCAATGCCTTTATAATACCAGTCCAGAATTCAATATTCCAGGAGAACTACAGAGAGGAGAAGAGGGGGATACTCTTTGGTTTATCAATTGCAATAAATACATTTGGTATAATCATCTCCTCAATCACAATTGGTAAACTCCTTGATCTGAATGAATACCTCTTCAGGCCTATCTATGCAATTTGCGGGATTTCCGGGTTTTTCTCTGTTCTTCTTCTCTCAAAAATCCCAATCAGGGTAAAGCCAAAGAAGGAAAGGGCAGGAAAGGTGCATCCTTTAATAAAGCCCATTGTTGAAACCATCAGGGAGTTTAAGGAAAACAGGGATTTCTTCATCTATGAGATTGCCTTCATGATATACGGTATGGGTTTTTTGATGGTGATTCCAATCATTCCCCAATTCCTTGTTGATAAACTAAACATGACATACACCCAGATTTCCTTTGCACGGCTCTTTATTGGACAAGTATTTATGATGATACTCTTACCCTTTGCAGGATTTTATTTTACAAAAATAAATCCTGTACCCTACACCTCACTCTCATTCTTTATTCTTGGGCTTTATCCCCTTCTGCTTTCGTTGTCCATCTTCCAGAGAATACTTGACCCGAAGATGTTTGTTTATATCTCCTATATGGTTTATTCAATTGGAATGGCAGGTGTAAATACAGTGTGGTTTCTTGGTTCAATATATTTTGCAGGGGATAGGGATGCTGCAGTTTTACAGAGTGTGCATGTGACAATGACAGGTATAAGGGGCTTGTTTGCTCCACCTCTTGGCTATTTTATAATGACCCACTTTTCTGACATTATAACTTTTATAACAAGTTCTGCTTTCTTTATTTTTGCTTCAGTGATACTTCTTGGTCTTCATATAAGGAGAAGGTTCTTTACCTTCTCACAGTGACAGATGTGCCACCATAACAGCATATCTCTCCATCCTTTACCCCAACAACCACAACCTTTCCCAGCATTATGGTATGTCCCTCTGGAACCTTTCCAGCAATGAATGTTCCATCATTCTGTATTTTACCAAGATAGAAAGGCATAACCCTCCATATAAACTTTATCCCTGATGGTAGAGGGGAGGATGGAGAGGCAATAAAACGGATTTTCTCCCCCTGTTTGAGGGTTGGATTGGATGGTGATACCTGTAAGATAGAACCTCCTTCCCCAACTATGACAACGGCGCGACCGGGTTTTACAGGGAGATTTCCTTTTATTTTTGCAATAACAACACCTGTTCCTTCCCTCTTTGCAGTGAATATGCCATCCTCAGTTATAGTGCCAAGGTCTTCAGGATACACACTGAATTTTACACGTTCATTCATGGATATACCCTTTATTTCCGCATAGAATCGTACTGTTTGACCTGCATTGTCCAGATGAACAAACCCAGGTGAGACTCTTATATAGGCATTCCTGTCAGGGATAATGAATACAGGTGCACTCAGGACCCTTTTTGAATATCCCTTTGGAAGGATTGCAATAACCTTACCCTTCCCCCCCCTTACAAGGGGTGTAAACATTCCATCAGGGGATATCCTTCCTATTCTCCTTGGAACTACATTCCATTTAATATTATTAACAGGATTACCATTACCATCAAACACTGTGAACTTTACTGTTCCTCCTGTCTTCAGAACTGCCCTTTTAGGAATGAGTTTTACTCCACCTCCTCTTACAACTATCACTGCACGGCCTATAACCTCCCTGTTATTCAATCTGCCTCTCACCACAACCATACACCTTCCAGGGCTCTTTGCAGTAAATACACCATTCTGATTCACATCCCCGACCCTTTCAGGGAAGACATTCCACCTAGGGTTTTCTATTATTTTCTCTGTCCTGAGGGTGACTGTTCCACCAACATCAACCCTGGCAAATGATGGAATAACCTTTATTCTGCCTGTGATATTCCCAACAATAACCGTTGCGGTGAGAACCCTTCCGTCTTCAAGAACCGCTACAATCTTTCCCCTTCCTGGTTGTTTTGCAGTGAAATTACCCTGTTTGATTGTTCCAAGGGTTTGTGGAAAAACCTTCCACTTCTTAACATTACCGCCAGTAACCGTGAATACTACAGATTCTCCAATACCCACCCTCGCACTTCTGGGAGTGATTTTTCCAGTGGCTTCCTCATTTATTACCAGATATACAGGTTTTTTTAAGGTCTTTCCATCCACCATTCCCATGCAGAGGATAATGCCCTTACCAGTTGAGGATGGGATAAAGATGCTATTCTTGACCTTTCCCAGAGTAGATGGTTTTACAATAAATTTTACACCCTGGACAGGCCTTCCATCATCAGTTGATACGGTAATTTTTACAGGGGTTGAAAGGTCTGTTTTTACAGGGTCTGGTGATACTATTAGCTGGAGTGATATTAAAAGGTACAACATCTCACACCTCTCCCAGTGAGTAGAACACCACTGCTGTTTCAATAGGTTTTACAATTTTTAGATTGTGTGGGCCAGCCTCTTCAGGTGCGAATGGAATTGTAATAATGTCACCTGCCTTTCCACCATTATGGACGTACTCAACCCCATCAACATTGAAAACGATCCTCTCAATGTCACGATTCAGGTAAAAAACAATCTCGCCTGTTTCCTCAATCACATCACCTTCATCTGGAAAAACAAGATATATATTTGAGGTATCGCCTTTTTCAGTGGGCACAGGCTCTTTTTTATTGGTGGTGTTCTTCTGAGGAATTACCTCTTCTTCAGGTGTTCGGGCTTTCTGAACAATTTCAACCTTCTCTTTGTGTATGGGTTTTTGCTGTTGCGCAGTTTCCCTTCCCCCTTTTGGAAGAGCAAAGAACATCAGGCCAATGATAAATGCAATGGATGCAGCAAGGGCAAGTGTGGTTCTTCTTTTATAAATCCTTCTTTTCACATTGTTTAATATAATATCTGAGAGGTTTTCAGGTGGTTCAACATGGAAGCTTTTCATCAGATGCTCTGTGATCTCCATGCTCTTTTTGTATCTATCCCTGCATAATGGGCAGGTGTTCAGATGGTCTTCCACCTCCCTCATTGTAGCTTCGTCAAGTTCTCCATCTATGTATGCCTGAAGTATTTCATCCGTGAGTTCCCTGCATTCCATTTTAATCCTCCATTAGTTTTTCAAGGGTAGCCCTTGCCCTTGAAAGCCTTGACCTGACAGTTCCCATAGGAATATCAAGTATATCTGCGATTTCTTTATAATCAAGCCCCTCGTAGTATCTTAAGAATAAAATTGTCCTGTGTTCATCATTCAATTTGGCAAGCAGCCTCCTTAATTTCACTTTATCCTCATCCAGTTCCATCTTTTCCTGGGGGTCATCCATATGAACAAAATCCCTGTCAAGAGAAACCTCTTTCCTTCTTCCAAGTTTTGATAGATACCTGTTTGTTGTGTTCAATGCAATCCTGTAGAGCCATGTAAAGGGGTGTGCCTCCCCTCTGAAAGAAGAATACCCTCTGTATGCCCTGTAAAAAATCTCCTGAACCACATCCATGGTGTCATGGTAATCACCTATTCTGTTGTAAACCAGTTTGAATATTCTTTCAGAATACATTTTTACCAGTTCCTCAAAGGGAGGAGGGGAGGCATCTCCCCTCCTATTCTCCTGTTGATTCATACAGTATTACCCATCCTTCTCCTTCATATCCAGTAGAATCGTTGAATATTGTCTCATAGGTGAGCACATCAATTCCAAGTCTCCTCCTTCCCTCCATGGGTGATGCAAGCCATCTCCCACAGTACACACCAGGAGCCTTTTCCATAATTCTGTATCTGTGAACCCTCATGTATCCCCTTGTATGAACAAAAACGCATACCTCAACACTGTCGGGTGAGGTATAGACGGATATTGTTGCCTCTCCAAGTCTTTCTATCTTCATTATACTGTCAATGTTCACCAGTTCAAGGGGGTCTTTTACCGTGTAGATTAAGGATGAGTCTGCGGAAACAATCTTCACGGAGTCAATCTGGAATGGCCTTGTGGGTGAAAGAATCTTTGCTCCAGAAACAGCAACAATCCTCCATCCTCTGTGGATTCTGGGATTTCCATCCCTCTTGAGCACAACATATCTCAAGGCGTTATCCTGAAAATCCTTGGGAATATCAATCAGTATAGAATCCTCTGGAGGCCATGTATCGGTTGGATACCTGTGCATGATACCCGACAGTTCTTTGTTTATGGTCACAAAGGCACTATCTCCCTCAATGCTTATGTTTATGTTCCTTGAGACATCCTGGAGTTCTCTCCACCAGAACACAAAGGCGTAATCCTTCTTCTGGGAGGAGGTAACGCTGTCACCTTCGGGTTTCTGATAGTCATCTTCAATTGAGAACAGGTCAGAGTACACATCGGTTATCAGGGTCTCGATGGCTGTCTCGTCAGTCTCCTGTGAGCATCCAACAAAAAGGATACCAACAAGGCCGATGATGATGAAAAACTTCTTCATAAAGCACCTCCTTTTAGGGTTTAATTCCCTTTTTGAGTTTGTTTAAAAGGGTCCTGTACCTTTCAAGCCTTGTTCTTTGCGACCTTACCCTGGTGCGTGCAACAGACACCCTTTTTAAGTTCTTCATTATCTCCTTCTTAACCCTTGTCTTTACTTTCGGGTTATCAATATTTTTCAACTCCTTGAGAAGGAGGCGAAGATCCTGTGAAATTCTCTTTGCCCTTGCCTCAAGTTCAAAGGTTTCGGGAAAACTGGCACTTACTCTGCTTTCCAGTTCTGAGGCGACCGTCCTTGCAAGTTTGAATTTGCCAGAACTAATGAGATTTTTCAATCTTCCTATACCACTCCCGATTCTCCTGACCTTTCTCTCCATTAATGATACATCCGCCTCAAGCGCCCTTATCCTGAAAACAATCCTCATCAGTTTACCTTCTGTTCCTCTGTTCTGTTCTGTCCTGAGGGCTTTAATCCTCTGGAGTGCATCTGGAGAATTTATCCTCTTTGATAGGGCCTCTGCAATAATGGTTGCCTGAAGATTTCCTCTTTCTGCAAGTTTTATAACATGGTCAAGGTCTTTCTTCTTCCATTCAGCCCATCTGTTTATCCTTTTCAACCTTCTGATAAGAACCTTTTTTCTCACCCGCTTATACTGCTTCATCTTATCAAGGAGATAGTGTCTGCCTTCTTTTTTATCAAGCACATCAACCTTTCCTTCAACAACACCAACCTGTGAACTGTCATCTGTGAAACACACAAAGAATTCTGTGCCCCTCACACCCGCGACAGTCACAGGGGATTCAATCTGGAAGTTCCATCCAGCGAGTTTTTTAACCTTTGCCCATACACTACCCCATGAGAGGAAGAAGCGCCTCTGGGTCTTTTCTTCAACGATTGTGAATGTGGTGTTTTCATTCAGAACAATAACACTTGAGTCCTTCTCCATAATCTCTGCCTTTGCTCCTGAACCTGTAATTACTGTATCACCTTCAGAGAGTTCCATATTCAGCACAGGGTCAAGAATCTCTCCGGCTCTTCTGACCTTTACATCTCCCATGTATAGTGTCATTACCGCTCCTATTATCAAAAGTACCATAATCACCTCCTGTTTTTCTTATTAGATACACTCACCTCCCAAAAGTTCCCTTCCGAACCCCCAGCCCGGACCTTGACATTATGACATTCTATTTCACCCCTTTTGTCCCAGAGTCAGCAATTTTACCACCTTTATAATCAGTATATTACAACCCGGAACTTTCTCCAAAAATTTTCAGTTTGCACATTTTTATAATCCATATAAAAAATTTAAACCCTCGTTATTATATTGATTTCTAAGGGAAAAGCATAAAAATGTTTAGCCCGGACCTTGACAATATGACATTTTTCCTTTATGCTGCGTTAATGAAGGCAAAGATTACCTATCCAGGTGCATATCACCATGTAATGAACAGGGGTGTTCTGGGGATTGATATATTTGCTGACAATAATGCCAAGCAGTATTTTCTTGATACTGTTGTAGAGAAGATAAGATTAAAGAAGGCCAAACTCCTCTGTTATTGTGTAATGGACAATCATTATCATCTGTTAATAAAGGACTGTACTGGTAACCTTTCTTCACTGATGAGAGCGATAAATGGGAATTATGCAATTTATTACAGGAAAAGGTTCGGTGGCAAAGGATATGTTTTCCAGAATAGATATAAATCCATACTTGTTGAAAAGGGACTGTATTTAAAGATGGTCACAGCGTATATCCTTTTAAATCCATTAAGGGCAGGGAAGGTTAAAGATGTTTATAAATATCTGTGGTCAAGCATAAGAGAGTATTATGACGATGTTTCAGGTTATATCAATGCACAGGAAGAAGTTGAAGAATTATTTGAGGACAAGGAGAGTTTTGATGCATTTTTAAAGCAGTGGGCACTAAAAGGATTACCTTTGAAAGAAACACGTATGGGAACCTTCCTTGGCTCTCAGGAATTTATTGCTCAATCTGTGGCTTTGTTTGATAGAAGGAAGAAGAAGGGTAGGAGTTACAGAATGAGGAAAGAGGAGGATGGGTTTGTACCTCCTGAAAGATTAATAAAGGATTTTGAAGAAACACATGGGATTAAGATTGGAGAGATAGATACATCTACCAGGGGTGGAAAGCGTTTGAGGGATGAATTATTGATTGGATTGAGGGAGGAATCAGGTTTAACTTTCAAGCAAATTATTAAGATTGAGCCCTTTAAAGGGATGAAGTATTCTTCACTTGGTCAGATGTACAGAAGGGCGAAAAAGAAAAAAATGTCATAATGTCAAGGTCCGGGCTGGAAGTTTAGGAGGGTTTTTAATGAGGTTTCTGTGTAGTCACTGGCAAATATGGTTCTGTATTCAAACGAAAACCGAAATTGTCCAATATGAAGTTCAGGGGCAATAGACACAGAAATTTCCTTTTGTGTTCCCCAGGTGTATATTAGAGAAGTGTTTAATAATAGGGGAAGAATATTCAGATAAAAATTTCCTGTGAATGAACCACTGTTCCCATAACCCTCTGTATAACTCAGATTGATTATACCTGATAATGAGAACCTTGTTCTGTAAATGAACCCACCCAGGTTGCCAGTCAGGGTGTAATACCCTTCATCATTACCTGCCTGGAGACCCAGATTAATTCCCTGCTTTATACCTATTATTGAGTAAAGGGACAGGTTATACCCCTCTATCCGATAGGGAAGGTTGAGAATTGCATAACTGGTTGTCTGAAAAGAGAAAACTCCTTTCTTGCCAGTTCCCTCAAGAACAATTCTCCTGTCCCTGTCAATGTAAGGATTCCCCAGTGGAAGGTATAGTGAATCAATCCTTCTGTAATATAGCGAGAAGTCATGCCATTTTATTCCCGTCTCCATTGCCTTTCCAGTTACACTGAGAGGAATATACATGTTGAAAACACCCTTTGAATGGGCAAGTTCACCATAAAGGGTAAAATCTCCATAGTGCAGGTTCAACCTTCCTGCATAGATGATACCACACATAGGTAGTTCAATGGGAAAACCTGTAAAACTGGCTGTATCATCCTCCCCTTTGAGCATGGTGAAAACAAATGTTGACTCAATGTTTGCCCTCAGGCAGAGGAATTTCCTCTGGAATTCACTTATGAATGTATCATAGGCACTGGATTTCATATAGACCACATTTAATGCAGACTTCCTGTATTTTCCAGTAAACTCAACACCTGCCCCATAGGGAGAATACATGGTGATTTCACTGTAAACAGGTGTAATACTCCCCCCATTTATGTTTATGTGTCCTGCATCAACATCAAGAATTCCATACCATCCAAGTGGATATTCCGGGTCTTTAAGGTATGTTCCCGTGATGTGAAGTTTACCAATGTCCATATCAATGTCTCCAGAAATCAGGGTGTACCTTCCCCTTGGATAGGTTGTGAAGGCAAGGGTCTCTGGTGATGAGTTGAATTCTCCACCAGCACCAATGTTGAGGTAGTTTAATGCAGATTTTCCACTTATCTGTATCTCTCCCTTCACCAGAAAATCAAACTCCACTGTATCTGATGGGGTCATCACAATCAGGGTATGTTTGCCCTGGTTCAAAGGGCTTTCAGGTTGATAAAAGAAATAATCTTCTTCCAGTTCGCCCTGTATCCGTTTCCCATCCAGTACAAACATGGCCTCAGCCTTTTGCAGGGGAGGTTCAAATATAACTGTGATGTCTGCATCAGGCATACTGATGCTGTCAGGTGAAACAATATAGATGGAAGAGAAAATGAGAATAATCACTTTTCTATCTGCTTCAAGAGTATCTCAATGGCCTTCAAGAGTTGTGGGTCATCAGACCTGTTGTCGTATTCAGGGGGATTTTCAACGTATATGTCTGGATGAACAGGGTTATTCTCCATATTCACACCCTCAATCCTGTACCATCCTTCATTGGGGCATCTGAATGTTGAGCCATCCACAAGTTCAAGGTTGTTGGTTCCAATAACCGCACCAAATGTAGGAGTC
>QNDZ01000053.1 GCA_003646055.1 bacterium | reverse complement strand
GGATGCAGACCTTGTGATTATGGGGATGCAGTATCCACTTAGACACAGAGAAAGATTCTTTATAAGAAATTTGAAAAAGGCAACATCACTTGACAAGACCTACCTCCTTGTGAGGAGTGTTGAGGTTGAGGAATTCTTCTTTGAAGAATAATACAATTCCCACTTGAGTTTATCCATCAGTTGGTTTAATATAGGATTATGAAGAAGTGGTTAATAATCCTTTCATTGCTGTTCATAACCTGTGAAAACAAGGGGGTTGAGATGGTTAGAGAACCTGCTGTTGCAGGCCAGTTTTATCCTGGCAACCCATCTGATTTAAAGGAAATGATTCAGCGTTTCCTTGATAATTCAAAGATAGAAACAGGGGGAAAGGTCATAGGCCTTATATGTCCCCATGCTGGATACCCCTATTCTGGATTCACAGCTGCACATGGTTACAAACTCCTTCAGGGCAAGAATATAAAGACTGTTGTAATAATTGGTCCTTCCCATCATGCATACTTTGATGGATTGAGCGTGTATCCCTCAGGTAAATGGAAAACACCCCTTGGTGAAGTTCTCATTGATGAAGATATTGTGAAAAAACTTGAGAGGGAGAATCCAAAGATAGATTACTTCCCTGAGGCACATACCCATGAACATTCAGTGGAGGTTCAGGTTCCCTTTCTCCAGGTTGTTTTGAAGGACTTCAAGATTGTCCCAATAGTGATGGGTGCACAGACAGAGGAAAACATTGATATACTTGCAAATGCCCTTTACAACGTGCTCAAGGGAAGGGATGATGTTGTTTTGGTTGCAAGTTCTGACCTTTATCATGGGTATTCATACCAGCAGGCAAAGGATATGGATAGTGTGGTGATTGACTACATTAAGAAATACAACCCTGATGGGCTTTTCCAGTTTATAGAGGAGATGGAGAGACAGAGGATAGCAGTTGCATGTGGTGGTGGTCCTGTTGCCACTGTGATGAAGGCTGCAAAGATGCTTGGTGCTGAGAAATCCGTTATCCTCCATACCACCACATCTGCTGATGTTGTGGGTAATTACTCAGGTTATGTTGTGGGATATGTTTCAGCAGCACTGGTTAAAGGGAATGAAAAGGAGGAAGGTATAGAGGATTCAGAGGTTGAAAAGCCCTTTGACCTTACAAAAGAGCAGAAGAAAACCCTCCTGAATATTGCAAGGAAAACCCTTGAGGAATACCTTAAAACAGGGAATATCCCTGAATTTCACATAGATGACCCTGAACTTCAAAAGAATATGGGGGTTTTTGTTACCCTGAAAAAACACGGGCAACTTCGTGGTTGTATTGGGCTCATAAGGGGTGTAAAACCCCTCTATCTGGGTGTTCAGGAAATGGCAATATCTGCTGCAACAAGGGACCCAAGGTTTCCACCTGTTAAATATGATGAACTGAAGGATATAGAGATAGAGATATCCGTTTTGACCCCCTTTCAGCGTGTGAAAAAACCTGAAGAAATAAAAATCGGGAGGGATGGTCTTTACATTGTTAAGGGTTTCTACTCAGGCCTGCTCCTCCCACAGGTTCCTGTTGAATGGGGATGGGACAGGGAAACATTCCTCAGGCAGGTGTGTTACAAGGCCGGGCTTCCTGGTGATGCCTGGAGGGATGCAGAACTATATAAATTCCAGGCGCTTGTTTTCTCTGAGGAATGAGCATAAAGAAAAAGGTCTCTGCTGCAATCTATAACTATAAGATGCTTGAAATGGGTGATAGGGTTGCAATTGCTTTTTCTGGTGGAAAGGATAGTGTTGCCCTGACACTTTTTCTAAAGGAGAGAAAGGAAATCAGTGAGTTTCTCCTGATTCACATTGACCATGGTTTTGGAGAGGACAGGGATAAAATAAAAAAAATGATGGAAGCCTCTGGACTACCCCATGTGATTGATGTTGTGGACATTTCTAAAGAGGTAAAAAAGGACCACAGAACCCCCTGTTTCTTATGCAGTTTTTTCAGGAGAAAGAGAATATTTGAAATAGCCCATGAAAATGGCTTCAAAAAGATTGCATTTGGACACACAAGGGACGATGCTGTTGTAACATTTATCATGAATATCTTTTATCATGGAGAGGTCTCCACACTGAAACCTATTCAGGATTTCTTTGATGGTGAGATTATTATGTTGAGGCCAATGTATTATGTGAGGGAGGCAGAGATCGAGAATTTCCTGCGAAGAGAGGGTATAGAATATACGGAAAATCCATGCCCTTATAAGAATCAAACACGCAGATTCAGAATCAAAGAGATGATTGAATCCTTCCCTGATGGAATGAACAATGTATATAAAGCCATGTTCAACATAAAAAAGGAATATCTTCCATGAGAAAAACCATTATCCTGATTCTCCTTGGATTCAAACTTTTTGCAGGATTTAAAATAATAGATGTGCAGTTTGAAGGTAACAGGGCATTCAGGTCAAAATTTCTCATGGAAAAAATCCAGTCAAAGGTGGGAAATGAATATAATGAGTATGTTCTCAGGCACGATGAATTGAAACTCCTTATGTTATACAGGGATAACGGTTACTTTGATGTTGAGGTGAAGAAGTACATAAAGGTGAACCTGAGAAAAAAGGGTGTATCCCTTAAATTCAAGATTGAAGAAGGAATGCTCTATCCTATAAAAAAGATTGAGATATTAGGGAATTTCAACATACCAAGGGACTCCATTCTTTCCCTCTTAAGGGTTAAAAGGGACGGCCCGTATGATGCACTCAGAATCTCTCTCTCAAACTATGCCATTATGGATTATTATTCAAGGAAGGGATTTGCCTACGCCAATGTCAGGGATACATTCGTTGTTCTGAAGGACATGGGTGTTATTGTAAAGTTTCTGATTGATGAAGGTAAACGGGTTTATATTAAGGATGTCCAGGTTGAAAACAGGACAAAAATCAGGGAATCAGTACTAAAAAAATACATCACGCTGAAAAAGGGTGAAATATACAATCCTGAAAAGGTTACCAGGATAAAGAGGGACCTGCTTTCAACCCATCTATTTGGAAGGATAGGGACAAAAACTGAAGGAGAACTTGAACAAAAAGACTCTGTTGTTGTCAAATTCATTCTCTACCCTTCCAAGTTGCTGGATATAACCTTTGGTGGTGGTTTCCTTTCACCTGAGTGGCTCATTGCAAAGGGAGGAATTGTCAAGAGGGGAATACTGGGGGGTGAACACAGGCTTAAAATAACCGGTGAATATGGTTTTGGAATAAACGGAGGAAGAAAGGACAACATTTTCTTAACATTCACATCCAGGGACATCCTGTATTCACCATTCAACCTGATACTTAAATACAAACTCATGGAGGAGGTTAAAGACTACCATTCTTTCCTGAAGGTGTACGAGGGACAACTGGGTTATACCCATTCAGAAAATCGTGGTGGTTATATCAGCATAAAATGGAAGGATGAGAACACTGTTAGTGATACTGCCTCTTATCAATCATATGAAAGGGTACTCTCATTCCACACAGAGGTTGATTTCAGGGATAATCCCTTTGACCCAACAAAGGGGATAAAAATCCTTGTGAACCTTGCACATGGTGGTGGTTTTCTGGGAGGCGGTAATAACTTCCAATCTTATCTTTTCAGGGCTGGTGGTGCTATTGGCATAGGGAAACTGGTCTTTGAAATGTTTGGAGGGACTGGAAAGGTATTTTATACAGACCTTCCCACATACTCAAGCCTCTTTTACACAGATGGAAGAACAACTGTAAGGGGGCTTCCTGCCTACTCTATTGGAGGGATAGTTGATTCCCTCACCCAGAAGAGATACTATGATGAGTTCAAATCATTCAATTTTCAGGTTAAATACAGAATTATTCCCTCACTGTACTTCATTGTGTTTTATGATGGTCTGTTCATCCAGACCAATTACCTTTCCTATGGTCTGGGAATAAACTACATCACCCCAGTGGGTCCTTTGAGGCTTGAATTTGGGATGTGCGAAAGTGAAAAGAACTTTGTTTTGAGCATTGGAGGAATACTGTGAGGTGGTTTAAGTTAATCCTCAAAATCACAGGGATAATACTGGGAGTTGTGATAATCGGGATAGTCATTTTTCTCAATACCCCTTATATGAAGAATATAGTTGAAAGGATAGCAAATGGATTCCTCAAGGGTGAAGTATCCATTGAGAGTTTGAGGCTTACACCTGTAAGCATCAGAATAAGAGGGTTTAAATGGTCAGAGAATGGTGAAGACATCATTAAACTTGATTACTGTGGTGTAAACTTTAACCCTCTTGAAATTAAGAATTTAAAAATAAGAAAGGTTGTGGTTGCAGGGCTCGTGATGAATGCACCAGAGAGTTTAAAAACCCATTTAAACCTTCCTGAAAGGAAACGGGAAGGGGTGAACATACCACCCATCACGGTTAAGTACATAAGACTGGATAGTATAAGTGCTTATTCAAAGGGGCATAAAATTGACCTGAACACCACCCTATCCATTATCAGTGATACCTCTGGAATGAGCATTGGATTTTCAAGACTTGTTTTTAATCTGGATGAAGAGGAACTGGTTTCAGGAATGAACGGGGAAATCCTTATAAAGGATATGAACAGAATAAGGATTGATTCACTTTCAATAGGATTAATCGGTGGAAGAATGTTCGTTGATGGGATAATTGATACAACTCTTAACCTTTCTCTACTCCTGACAAATATCCATTTAAGTAAACTTCGGGGGATTGCAAAGGATACAACACTCACAGGGATCTTCAATCTGAAGGCATTGGTTGGTGGAAGTATCAAGGAGCCAGATGTAAAGGCAAGAATAAACCTGAGAAAACCAGAATTCAATGGTTACTCCTTAAATCTGGTTAATGTTGATGCACATCTTAAAGGTAAAGAGTATTCAGCAACCCTCTCTGTGGACACTGAACTCTCGGGTGAAATTACAGGTGAGATACAGAGATTCACAAGGGGTAAACTACATTTAACAAAACTCAACCTTGAAAAATTCACAGGAACGGGAACAGAACTCAACGGAAACATCACATTCAACCTTGATAAAAACTTCAATGGCGACTTTAATATACAACTGTATCAATCTGATTATGAAGGGATAAACTTTGATAAGATAAAACTGATTGCACGAAGGGTGGGGCTTGATTTTTACCTGGATACCCTTGTTGTTATGGGTGAGATTGGCAGGCTCTTTGCTGGTGGTGAATTTGTTTCAGGTGCTCTTGATGTAAGTGCATGGAGTGATTCCCTTGATATTGGGATAATGAAAAAATTTGTTAAAAAGTATGATATGGATGGGATTTTAAAGATGAATATCAGTGTTAAAGGTAAACCCCAAAATCCTTCTGCCACAGGAAATATATTCATTCATAAATTCACCTTCAGGAACATATCCATGGATTCCCTCTGTCTGGCACTCAACCTGTCTGATAAGAAAAACGGGATGGCTACAATAAAGGTATGCAACTTCAAACAGGGTAAGACAACGGTTGACACCCTTTTGCTCAAGGCCTCCCTTGAGGATACTGTTGCAAGATTTGGTATTATCTCATACCTCGGCAAACAGAATTTGAAGATTTCAGGAAAGACCAGCACAGGCATGCCATTTGTATGCAGACTGGATACATTCCTCTTCAGAAAGAAGGGAAAGAAGGATATAAGGAACCTGAAACCCATCTTAATCAACATGAACAGGGGTGAACTATCCATTAGAGACTTCTCTATGAAAGGCCCTGGTTTCCAGTTTATTCTGAATGGGACACTTGGTAAAAAGATTGACTTCCTTATGAACATCTCCTCCCCTGACCTGAGAAGGATTGCCATGTATATGGGTTTGAAACACATACTCAAAGGTGATGTTGACCTATATATAAATGTTCAGGGAACAAAATCTTCACCCATTGCAAGTGTGTATGGCAAGATAAATCAGTTCCAGTTTGATGAGGCGAATTTTGACAGTATATCCATCATTGCTGAATACAACAAGGATAGGGTAAAACTGATTGCCCTGAACCTTGCTAAAGACACGATTGTATCCCATGTTGATGCCGAGATACCCATGGGTAAAAGGGGAATAGACAAAAATGGGGATTTCTCCTTCAATGCAAACATAAAATTTGACAACATTGCCTGGGCATTGACAAGGTGGCGTTCAATGATTGACGTGTATAAAGGCGGAATAGACCTGAAGGTGAATGGTTCAGGTAGCATAAACAACCCTGTGATTGATGGCAATGTAAAGATTCAGAACCTCTGCATGAACATACCAACAGCAGGCATGAGGATGGAGGGATTTGATGGCAATGTGGCCATATCAAAAAAGGGTATAGACATAGATATAAAAAACAGGGATAAAACAATCAAGGTGAATGGTAAAATGGGGATGGAAGGATTCAGGATGGGCAAAATGGACATAGGGATTGACCTTACTGGATTCCATATAAAGGATGTGATGAATGTTGAGGCTCTCCTTGATGGTAAATTGAAGTATGCAGGAACCGTGAAGCATGCAAGCCTCACAGGAGACATAAACATCTACAAGGTGGTTGCAAATATTCCATTCCAGGGTAGAAGGAAGGGAACAAAGCCAAGACCAAGCCCTGTTGACATTGACATAAAGATACACATGCCAAGGAATGTATGGGTGAGGAATGAGTTTGTTGATATGGAACTTGGTGGAGATATAAGGTTTATAAGGAAACAGAGGATGAAGATGGAAGGAACAATGGAGATAAAGGGTGGATATTTTTACTACTTTGACAAGCCATTTGATGTGGAGGAAGGAAAATTTGTGTTTGTTGAGGACATAATACCCAATATAAACCTAAAGGCAAGGTCAACCCTTACATACAGATACACGGATGAAGAGGGAGAAACAAGGGAGATACAGGGACCTGTTGTTCTTATTGTTTCTGGAACCCTTGACAATCTCCAGTTTGACCTTTATACAGAGTCTCCCCTACCCCCACTCACACTTCAGGAGATTATTCCACTTCTTAATCTTGATATGACATGGTCTGAACTTGCATCGTTCCAGAGGATGAGCAAAACCCTCCCTTCAAAGGCGGTTTCATTCTTTCTCAGGACACAACTACTCAACAGGATTCAGAGTTCCCTGGGAATTGATGCACTTGACCTGAATGCAAACCTATTTGGCGAAGAAAAATCCACCCAGATTACTGTTGGAAAATACTTCACAAAGAACCTCTATGGTAGTTATACCCATGACATACTCTCAGAGTATCCAGACCAGTTTCTCCTGAAATATATCCTGAAACGGGGAGATATACTAATCCAGAGGGATGAATACGGCAGATACTGGGGTGGATTTGAGATAACAATCAGCAGATGAATTTTTCACATACATTCTGAGTAATTTATAAAAAGGGAGGTTCTAATGGTGTTTTTGCAGGTAGCATTGATACTTGGCATTGGCCTGTTCATCTTCATAATAGCATTTCTGGGTATCAAACTCGTGATGAAGGAATTAAGAAAAAAACTGAACCCGATTGCAGAAAAACTTGGGGGAAGGGTTGTTTCAGGAAAATGGGACATATGGGTTGAGGCAGTTATTGATGGCTTTACTGTAAAAATTAAACTCAGACCACCCAGCCAGTACAACAGGGAAACCCTGTATATAAACGTAGTGAAGCCATTCATTGGGAAATTCACTGTTAAGAGAAGGTCAAAACTTGATGAAATATTCTCAACAAACAGGATTGTGAAGACCCATGACCCTGAATTTGACAGAGATTATATTATAAAATCACCTGTACCTGTGCAGGTTTCTCCCCATTTTCAGGATGTTTCAAGAAGGTCTGCAATAAGGTTTTTCTTTGAGAATGGATTCAATACCCTCCAGTACAATGGAAGGGAGTTTGTTTTTACAAAAGAGGGTTATTCAAAAGAAGACATAAGACCAGAACGCATGGAAGTCTTTGTGAAAAAGGCACTGGATTTTATCAGATAAGCCATTCCCCTGATGTCAAAATAAAAAAGCCCTCCCGTCCACAAAAATATAAGGATAAAATACACGGGGTTATAAGGGGGAAGTTGTGGCGGGAGGGAACCCTTAGGGAGAGTTAAAAGGGAGGAGTAACCCCGACCTCGCTCCCTATCTCCCTCATATCTTCAACAACTTTATAGTATATCTCCACTTCCTGAGAGAATCTTTCTTCCTGTTCCCATTCCTTCTCACCAGCAACATAGATTCTCTCTTTACCTTCTGCCTTGTTTGAGTTCTTCAACATTCTCATATACTTATCCATGTTCTCCTTAAATATACTCACATCTGTGAATGCGTCAACCCTCATGGCACCAAAAAAGTGGCAAACATTTGGAGGTTCACCCTTCTTACCATAAACATCAAGACCAAAGGCACCGTTGGAGAGGACACCACTGAATATGTCAACAATCACACCAAGCCCATAACCCTTATGCCCACCAGTCTCCTCCTCAGCACCACCAAGAGGCAACAGTCCTCCTCCACGTCTCTCAAGAAGATTCTTCAGCACAACTGATGGGTCAGTTGTTGGCTTACCTGTCTCGTCGGTTGCCCATACCTCTGGAATGGGTTTCCCGTGTCTGTTGTAAACCTCAAGTTTTCCCCTTGGAACTGTGCTTGTTGCCATATCCAGAACAAAGGCCTTTTCTTCCTTGCATGGCACTGCAAAGGCAATGGGGTTTGTTCCATAAATGGCATCCCTTCCATTGGTTGGAACAACAAGTGGTGCAGAGTTTGTTATAGAGATTCCAATAAGATTTTCGTGTTTTAGTGCCATCATTGCATAGTATCCAGCAATACCATAGTGGTTTGAGTTCCTAACCACACCAAAGGCAATGTAATTCTCAAGCGCCTTTTCTATAACCTTCTCCATTGTCCTGTATGAAACGGGCTGACCAAGACCACCATGACCATCAACAGTTATACTCACAGGGGTTTCTTTCAGAATCTCCATCTTTGCATCTGGAATCATTATTCCATCCTTAATTCCCTTCACATACCTTCTGAGCCTTGCCACACCATGAGAGTGAATCCCTCTCCTGTCAGCAGCAACAAGCACATCCGCAATTATGTCTGCATCCTCTTTTGTAACATTCAACTTAACAAAAACATCGCTAACAAAACCTTTGAGTTTGTCTATTGGTATTTTATGATACTCCTCCATGCTTCCTCCTTTTTTCCCTATTCTCTATCAAAATCAATGCTTTGTCAATACCATAAAATTCAACTTCCATATAAAACCTTTTCACAGAATCCATAGAAAAACATTGCTAATCCCACCCTTCATAATGTAGCAGGTGGGAGGAATTAGATTAAACCTCATTCAACTCCCCAGGTCATTGAATTTGACCCCAACCCATGCACAAACAATATGGGATATGGTTTATATGGCGCAGAGAAAAGGATAACAGATAAAAAGATTAAAATTAAAACAAATCTCTTCATCTTTACCCCCTTCTTACTTAATTAAATCCTTCAAATACCATTTATTGGTACCATTAGACCTTATTACAAACCAGTCACCATCATAGGCAATAAACCACAGCCCATCTGGTGACCATTTTATACCATCTCCAGATTTAAAATAACTAATTGTATCAATTTCGTCCGTCTCTATATTTATTTCCATTGGGTCAAAAAAGTACGAAAAAGTTATAATTTTATTACTACCTGCAGGACCCCAGTCTGGTTTTTTTGCTTTTTGATACACCTTTATAGAATCACCATCCAGATTCACTATATGTGTCCACCATTCCCCATACGCAATCAAACTATCATCAGGACTCCATGCAGGATATTTTGCATC
>QNDZ01000052.1 GCA_003646055.1 bacterium | reverse complement strand
AACACAGACTCTTTTTATACTCTGTTGTTTCAGGTATATTTTTTGGCATAGTTTCACTTATTTTTATAGAACTCATGGAGGGTGGCAAGTGGGTTGCAAGGCATATCAAAGCAGGGACAGAAGTGAAAGCACTTCTCGGTGGGCTTGTTATTGCTATACTTGGGTATGTTTTTTCTGGTAGATATACAGGCCTTGGAATGGAGAAGATTGGGAATGCCCTCACAGGGAATGGTGTTCATCCTTTAAGCCCACTGTGGAAGATGGTTTTCACAAGTATAACACTGAACTTTGGTGGTAGCGGAGGAATCCTCACACCATTATTTTACACAGGTACCATGTCAGGGAGTGTATTTGCTGGATGGTTTGGTCTTGATAGGGCACTTTTTGCAGCACTGGGGCTTGTTTCTGTGCTCTCAGGAGCTGCAAACACACCTATTGCTGGTTCAATCATGGCTATTGAACTGTTTGGTCCATCCATTGCACCATATGCAGGAATTGCCTGTGTTATAAGTTTCATTGTCTCAGGACACAGGAGTGTTTATCCAAGCCAGATACTCCTCTCTCCTAAGTCCCCATCAATCCAAGTGGACAGAGGAAAGGAGATTCACAGGGTCAGACCTGTTTTGAGAAAGAAAGGTGATTAAAGAATCTTCACCTTATCAGGATTGTCTTCTCAATATTTTCTTTTCCATCAACAGCAGTTTTTACAAAGTATATACCCGGAATTCCATACCATTTTGTCTCAAATATTCCAGTTACATTTGACTTCTTCCTTATGTAAACCACATCTCCAAGTATGTTGAATATCTCAATACTCACATCTGAAGACCTCGCCAGAGAGAGGCGTACGGATATTGCATCCCCCGAAAAAACAGTTATGTGATTTTCCTGTTGATGTCTTTGTTCCACTGACAGGGTGGATTCAGGATACTGGATAATGTACATGCCATCTTCGCCATCCGCAACAAAGACAAAGGGTATCCTTCACAAAAATTCCACGTCCACCATTGGGGGTGCTATAGAAGCCTGCCTCAACTGGTGCATAGGGAGTACTTACATTTACAATCTCCAGGCCGCCTCCTGTAATATAGGCAAGGGTATCCTGAACAAATATATTTAGATTACTAGTACTCAGTGAATAAAAGCCTATGCTATCAGGCGCTGCAGGGTTTGATACATTCAATATAACCATTCCTCTTTGATATTTAGTAACGTATGCAATGGTATCAACAACGAACATATCATTTACAGCACCACCCGTATTAAAAATTCCGATTTTTACTGGATTTTCAGGGTCTTTAACATTTATTACCAGCATCCCTTCATAATTGTATGCAACATAGACAAGGGTATCAACAGGGAAAACATCCCACACCCTTCCACCTGTGATGTAATACCCAATCTCAACAGGTTTTGATGGATCTTTTATATTTATGATTCTCATGCCAGAATCCTTATCAGCAACATAGGCAAAAGAATCAACCACATAAATGCCTTTTGCATACCCATCTGTGTCAAAATACCCTGCTTCATAAGGGGCTGCTGGGTCTGCTATGTTGATTATCCTTAAACCTGCGGTACCATCTGCAACATATGCAAATGTATCCCTCACAAATATCCTCTCCGGTATTACAGGCAAAACATATTCTCCTATGCATTCAGGATTTGAGATATTGTTCACATTCAAAATCTTTAAGTACCTTCCATCACCTATGAATGTGAATAGGTCAGAAACAAAAACTGCATAATCAGGTCCACTGAACCATCCACCAATGAGTGTTGTAGTTTGATGTTTTCCCGGGATTTGACCATTTGGCAGTTGAAGCATTTTCAGGTGAATAGACCATAAATAAGGAAAAGAGAAATCCCAGCATTTTGCCTCCTTTTTTAATTCCACAGTTCAATTTTTATTCCAGAAAAACACAAAAACTTAATCTCTTTATATTCAACAGGTTATTCCGAACAGGTTTACAATAGTGTGACATTTCCATAGCCAGGTATCACTTGAGTGAGACTTAAATTGTCACACATTCAGGTTCTGGTGATTTATATCGGGATAAAAACTTGTTGTAAATTATTCATTTTTTCTTATTATTGATTGAGTGAAGAATAAAATGAAACAGTTACACATGGTATATTGTCAGGATTGCATACTGATTGCCTGCACAAAAAGGCAGAAATTGTGAGCAGGCACACAAAAAAGGAGGTGAGTTATGGAAGGAAAAATAAAGGGTATTCTGGAATCCATAAAATACCTGGGGCATTCAGGTTTTCTCCTTGACCTCCAGAAAAAAATCTACATAGACCCATACCAGATAAAAGGGGAACTTCCTGTGGCTGACATAATCCTTGCAACACACCCACACTTTGACCATCTCTCACCAGAAGACATTGAAAAGATTTCAGGAAATGAGACTGTGGTGATTACAACACCTGATGGACTGGGAAAGGTGAGGAATGCAAAACCCATCAGGCCAGGAGAGGAGATAGATATAGAGGGGATAAAGATAAAGGCAGTTCCTGCCTACAATCAGGGGAAAACCTTCCACACGAGGTCAAGTGGATGGGTTGGTTATGTTGTGGAGGTGGATGGTGTGAGGATTTATCATGCAGGGGATACAGATTTTATACCTGAGATGAAGGATATTGAATGTAATATTGCACTTTTCCCTGTATCAGGGACATACGTTATGACAGCAGAGGAGGCAGCAGAGGCTGCAAGGATGATAAAACCGGATATTGCCATTCCAATGCACTATGGTGTGATTGTTGGTTCAATAAATGATGCTGAAAAATTCAAAAAACTCCTTGAAGGAGAGGTGGAGGTTGTGATTCTTGAAACAGTATGATGTGATTGTTGTTGGTGCTGGACATGCAGGCATTGAGGCTGCACTGGCAGCAAAAAGAATGGGTGCCAGTGTTCTGGTTCTCACAATTCACCTTGATATGATAGGACACATGCCGTGCAACCCTGCTGTTGGGGGTATTGCAAAGAGCCACCTTGTATTTGAGATAGATGCACTCGGTGGTGAGATTGGATTTGCAACCGATAAAACAGGTATTCAGTTCAAGATGTTGAACAGGAAAAAGGGACCAAGTGTATGGTCACTCAGGGCGCAGGTGGATAGGGCTGATTACAGGTCCTATATGAAGAAGAAAATCATGGAGAGTGTTGATGTTAAACAGGGAGAAGTGGTTGAAATCCTCACTGAAGGGGAAAAGGTGATTGGTGTGAAGACAAAAACAGGGACAGAGTATTATTCAAAAACAGTGATTCTGACAACTGGAACATTCATGCAGGGGCTGGTTCACATAGGGATGGTGAGATTTTCTGCTGGAAGGCTTGGTGAACCGCCCTCAACAGGTCTTTCAGATTCCCTGAAAAAACTGGGGTTTGAACTTGGAAGGCTGAAAACAGGAACGAGTGCCAGAGCAGATGGAAGAACCATTGATTTTTCAAAGATGGAGATTCAGCCAGGAGATGAAAACCCTGAGCATTTTTCCCACAGGACAGTGGAGTTCAATCCACCCCAGATACCCTGTTATTTAACCCACACAACACCAGAGACCCATGAAATCATCAGGAAAAATATTGCACTTGCCCCTCTCTATGCAGGTGTAATCAAGGGGATTGGTCCAAGATACTGCCCTTCACTTGAGGATAAGGTTATGAAGTTTCCTGAAAGGGGGAAACATCATGTATTTGTGGAACCCGATGGAAGGGATACCAATGAGTATTATCTGAATGGTGTTTCTTCCTCCCTGCCTGAGGAGATTCAACTGAAATTCATGAGAACCATTCCAGGGCTTGAACAGGTGGAGTTTTTAAGGCCAGGATATGCCATAGAGTATGACTTTGTTTTCCCAACACAACTCAGGCATTCCCTTGAGACAAAGAAGATACAGGGTCTTTTTCTTGCTGGTCAGATAAATGGAACCTCTGGATATGAAGAGGCTGCTGCACAGGGTATAATGGCAGGGATAAATGCAGTCTTAAAGATAAGGGGCGAAGAGCCATTTGTATTGAGGAGGGATGAGGCTTACATAGGGGTTCTCATAGATGACCTTGTTACCAGGGGAACAAAAGAGCCTTACAGGATGTTCACATCAAGGGCAGAATACAGACTTATTCTGAGACAGGATAATGCAGACGAAAGGTTGGCCAGATACGGTGTGAAATACGGGCTTGTGGATAAAACGCTTCTTGAGAAGGTGGAGGAGAGAAGAAAAAGGGTGGATGAGTTATTGAAAAAGATGAAGAGGATTGTGGTATCTCCAGGAAAGATAAACATCAGTAAACCTGCAAGCCTTTTTCATATTCTGAAGATGCCTGAGTTTCACTTTGAAGATATTTATAAATTCCTTGATGAAGAGGTTCCCCATGATGTTGCCTTCAGGGTTGAGATAGAGGCAAAATATGATGGTTATATCCAGAGGGCAATCGCCCATGCAAAAAAACTGAAAGAGATGGAGAGGGTTAAAATCCCGGAGGATATTGACTATTCAAAAATCAGGACAATCACAATGGAGGCAAGGGAAAAGTTATCCAGGGAGAGGCCTGAAACCCTTGGAGAGGCCTCAAGGATATCTGGTGTTAGCCCTTCGGATATCTTTGCCCTGTATGTTTACATTAAGAGAAAGGAGGAAGAGTGAAGTGTCTTGTCTGGGACAGAAAAAGATTGAAGAAGAGATTCGGGGAGAAGGGGGTAAAGGACACTGAATTGCTCCTGGACTACATGACAAGGAAGGGATTCAGTATCCTTCAGTCAGAGGCAGAAAAGATTCCTGAAAAACTGAAGAAATTTGAAAAACCCAATGATGTATTCATCCTTCTTGGCGGTGATGACCTCATTCCATTTGGCAGGGTGAAGAACCCTGCATACGATGGGGATGAGTATGTTTATACTGACAATATCTATTCATCAAGTGATGATGACCTCCTCCTTCCAGAGAGAATCGTTGCAAGACTGCCAGATGGAGGTGATATAGAATTTCTCCACCTCCTTATACAGAAGCTTGGAGAAGATGTGGATAAAAAAAGGTCTTTTGGTATGTCTGCAAAGGTATGGAAACTTGCCTCAAGGGAGGTCTTCCGTGTTCTTAACGGAAGAAGACTTTTACTCTCCCCACCTGTAACATACAGGGATATTGAACTTCCTTCCAGACATACTTTTTTCTACTTCAACCTTCATGGTTCTCAGGATACACCATTCTGGTATGGACAGGAAGGGGATAGGTATCCAGTTGCAATAACGCCAAAGAACCTTGAAGAGATTGAGTATGGTGTGGTGGCAACAGAGGCATGTTATGGTGCATATATTATTGGAAAGAAGATAGAGGAATCAATGAGTTTAACATTCCTTGAAAGGGGTGTTTCTGTTTTTATTGGTTCAACCACCATTGCCTATGGCCCCTTCAAACCCCCATCCACAGAGGCAGACCTGATAGTGAAACTCTTCTTTGAGGAGATGCTCAAAGGAAGACCTGCTGGTAAGGCCTTCAATAATGCAAGGCATAAATTTTTCAGGACAATGATAAAAACGCAGGGTTTCCTTGATGAGGATGACCAGAAGACACTTTTACAATTTGTCTTCCTTGGTGACCCCTTCACAAGATACAGGAGGTAGGAAATGGACAGGAGAGACATTGAGAGGATTGCAAGGGATGAGATAATAAAGGATTTTCCAGAATTTGCAGATGTTCCTCCCCATATTGAAGAGAGGGAGATGGTTGTATCTGATTCCACCTATGAAAAGGCAAGGATGAAACCCAGAAAACCATCAAAAGTATGGGTTGCAGTGTTCAGAAAGTATTTTAAAACAGAGGACGGGCAGGAGATAGAGAAGGTGATAAGGGCAACCATTGATAGTAAAGGAAAGGTGATAAAAATCACGCACTCACATTGAGGGTAATGCCTTCCTGAGTGCCTCAATCACCTCTGGATAAAATTTCCCGTTGTCTGCTTCTATTTCCTCAAGCACCTCTTCTGCTGTTTTGGGAAGTCTGTATCTTCTTCCATGAGAGATTGCAGCATCAAAGGTATCACTGATTGCTATAACCTGTGATTCAAGGGAGGGATTTTTTTTGCCAAAAGGATACCCTGAGCCATCGCACCTCTCATGGTGTTCAAGCACCCATTCTGCCTCTCTGTCAAAACCAAGTTTTTTCACAATCCTGTATCCTTCATAAACATGTGCCTGGATTAAGTCCCAGTCTATTTCATCAGGGGGTGCTGGCTTGTTCAGTGTGTACCATGGAATCATAATCTTTCCCACATCGTGGAGCATTGCTGCAAAGCCTATTGATTTTTTTGTTTCTTTTGAAAAGTTCAGGTGTTCGGAAATCAATCTTGAGAACTGGGCAACATCTGCAGAGTGTTCTGCACCCAGAACCCAGTCTTTGTAACTGAGTATGTTCAGGAATGCATCTATCAAACCCCTCTTTTTGAAAAACTCAAATCGGTCTTCACCTTGAACTTCATCAGATAACCTTCTGAAGATATTCAGGATTGCCTCAAGTGATTCTGTTTCAGTGAGGCTGTTTCCGTAATAGGCAGAGTTTCCAAATGAATCAATTGTATATTCCACTGCCTTATCAATATCTCCTTTTATAGACCATATCTGTCCATACAGTCTGTTTACAGCAGGGAGGAAGAACCTTTCAAGTTCTCTGTCCATTTTTATCACTGCCTCTTTGAGATACCTTTCAGCAACCTCAAGATTTTTTCTTGAAATTTCAATCTCTGCTTTGTTGATAAGGGAGAGGAGATTAATATAGGGAAGTTCCTTCTCTTCCTCTTCAAGCAAGCCCCTGAGAAAGTCAAGTTTCTTTTCCTGTTCCTGATTCCTCTCAATCTTGAGAAGCATGTCCACATAGTTGTTTACAATAAGCCTGAGAGACCAGTGGTAATCCCTCATTGTGAATTCAGAATAAAATGATTCATCAAAGGTCTGTATGGTCTCAAGTGCCTCTTTATATACCTCTTCCGCCTCTTCATATTTTTCCCTGTATATATGGAGGATGTTTCCTTTAACATTAAGAAACAGGGGGAGAAAATACACGTATTTTTTGTTCCTCCTCAGAACATTTATATACTCATTCAGTTTCTTCTCCATTCTCTCTGTGGGATAGCCCAGTGCCATAAATGCCTGTGCAAAGTAGAGTCTGTTCCAGTAGAGCCTTGTATCCCCTATCTCCCTGTAGTATTCTGCATCGGCCATCATGAGTTTGTATCCTTCCACAGGTGCACCTATATTTCTGAGGAGCCTACCAATCTCAACAGCCCGTTCTATTGGGGGCCTGTCCTTTCTCCGGGAGTATTCCAGAAAATTTTCTATAGAATTGGAAACCTCTTCTAATTCATTTTCATCAATATCTCCTGGTCCCCTATATCTTCTCAAAACACCTTCAATCAGTTGTTCCATAAATAAAGATTAACAAAAAAAATAAATAAATCAACAAAATTTTGAAAAAAACCAGCCATTTACTTCTATCTATTTATAAATTTGAAAAAGTCCTTTATGCCCCCTTTCACAAACTCATACTTTATTGTGTGAATCTCTCCAGGTTTTAATGAAATATTGAATGTTTCAGGCTGCATATCATATGGCCCCAGCCATTTCCCCTTCTCAACGTATCCGTGTTCAAGTTTTATCCTGTAATTCCTGTCAGGTTTCAATTTAAGTGCAAAGATTTTCACCCATTTATTTACATCCCTGACAGGTGGAGATGTTCCCATGTAAACCCCATCAATATACAACCTTACAATCTGATGAAATATCTTCCCTGTTGCAAGGGGAGAGTATGTTAATCTGAAATAGATTTCAACTGTTCCCTCTCCCTTTGATTCATCCATATGGAGTGAGGAGGTGATAAGCGAGGCAATTGAGTCAGGTATCTGCTCTTTATTTCCGGATGTATAACTTACACCTGTAAGAACAATCCCGGTCTTTGTATCAATGAGTCTTGCGTCCACCCTTATAGCACCATCAATAACAGTGAAACTTCCTGTAACTATACCATCAGCACCAAGCCAATCCCCTAATTTTCTGAATGCATCAGGGTCAATTCCGGATAGGGTCTGTATCCTGAATTCTTCAAGTGCCTTACGCAGGCTCTCCCTCTCAAGCACCTTTATTCCTTCGTATTTTGAGAGAGAGGTTGTCAGCATTGAAGGGAAGGCATTGGCATAACTCTCTTCAATCCCCCCAAGGTTCTCAAAATCGGCCACAGCAACAGTGAGGGTATCAAGGGCTATTAATAATAGTAACATCATTTTTGTATCGCCTTTCCAAGTGGCACTGCAAGGTTGAGGATTACATTTATCACAGCATCTGCAGGACCTCTAAAGTCACTTCTGTACAACACACCAGCATCCAGAGAGAGGAAGTACGTGAAGAAGTATCTTCCACCAAGTGTTACAGCATACACCTTCTCAATATCGTCAGGTGAGATTGAACCATCAGATGGGAAGGATACCCTTGATGCAGGGGTGACTTCAAGCATAGCATAGGTTTTTTCATTCGCCCTGATGAGGAGATTACCGAATACCCCGTATTCTTCCTTCTTCATTTCATCAGACGTCACTCCTGATGTGTAGGAGTAAGTCTTTATCCTCATGTCGTGTATATTTAATCCTATATTTATGCTGAAGAATTCCTTCTTATATCCCAGGATCAGGAAGACGTCCGAAAAGCGGGTATAATACTTATAGGTGCCCAGGGTTCTTTCATTCCACAGGGTTTTCTTCACAAGCATTGATAGTCCAAAGGCACTACTTGAAGGGAGGAAACTCATTTTGAATGAGGATGCAGGCAGGGTAGCTGATTTCTTTTTCAGTGCATCAACAAAGTTTGAGGTGGATATCTCAAGTTCCATCAGATTTCCAAATCCAGCATAAATGTTTCCAAGGAAGTATTGTTCCTCTTCAAGTCCTACCACACTACCACCAGAAACTAACATATCCAGAGAATTCAATACCTCCACTGTTGGTGTGGAGAAAACCCTGTTTGGGTTCACAGGCTGGGAGATAACAGTTGCTTCCTGTGCAAAGATTGTAAAACCTGTTAAAATAACCAAATAAAGCCACCTCATTTATCACCTCCTTTTTAACCAGACAAGCTTGCTATTAAGAACAATGTTCCGAGCATACCAATAAGACACCCGAAGAAAAAGAAGTTGAAAGAGTCTTTATTACGCATCTCATTCAATCTTCTTATCTCTTCATCCCTGTAATCAACAAGTTTTTTTAGCCTTTTTTGATAATTTTTTATTTCCTTGAGTTCCTGAAGTATTGAATCAAGGAGTGCTTCATTTACATTCAGGGTTTCTCTTTGTCTGGTGACCTCAGGGGAGGACTTCCTCGCTTCCTTCTTTTTTTCTTGTCTGAGTGGTTTGCCACATTTCCAGCAGAACCTGGCATTTTCAGGGTTTTCTGCTCCGCAGTATGGACATTTTATAAAGTGTTGTTCTCTCTTCCCGGATTGTTCCTTCTTCTGGATAGTTTCCTGTTGTTTTCCCTTCAATGGTTTGCCACACTTCCAGCAGTACTTTGCGTCATCAGGATTTTCAGCCCCACAATAGGGACACTTTATACCTGCAAAGAGAATCAAGGGGATTAAGAATATAACGGGTAGTATCTTCAGCATAACTACCTCATCAGTGAATAGTAATAATCAAGGGGTAGGAGAAGACTTATTCCTGCCCAGAGTTTTGCATCTGCAGGACCCTGGAACCTGACGCCTTCTTCTGCGTCAAATCTCGCACTGGCATTCACTATCAGCCATTTGGTCACATAGGTTTTTCCACCTATTGACCACCACATGCCTTT